>NZ_JAQPZP010000013.1:0-66439 GCF_037619215.1 Leucobacter sp. USCH14 | reverse complement strand
GAATCGCGAACGCGATGCGTTCGCCCGAGATTCCCGCGCTGGTTCGATCCCAGTATCGCGCACAGAGAGACCCGGCCACGGCCGGGTCTTTCCCGTTTCACCAGTGACCTCGCGAGAATCGCGATGATTGCGAGGCTTCTCGATGCGGGAGACACTGGAGGCCACCCGAACATCAACGTCGAGATCGGAGCCCGCAATGGCACACATCGGAACCCTGCACAGCTACGTCCTCGATTGCCCCGACCCGAAGGAGCTCGCGGAGTTCTACCGCGGACTCCTCGGCGGCGACGTCCGCCCCGACGGTGAGGACTGGGTCAACCTCGAGATCGACGGTCTCGGTGCGCGCCTCGCTTTTCAGCAGTCGCCCGGATACGTCGCGCCCACTTGGCCGAGCGATGACGGGGACCAACAGGCGCATCTCGATATCCAGGTCGACGACCTCGCCGGCGTGCACGATCGGGTACTCGCGCTCGGCGCGCGTCATCTCGAGTCGCGCGACACCTTCCGGGTCTACCTCGATCCGGTCGGTCACCCGTTCTGCACGGTCGTGTAGCGCAGGATCGCAAGACGCGCCCGGGGGTCAATGCCGAGCGCGGAGCGCCCCCACCTCGGTTACTCGCGTCCGCGAATGCCGTGCGCCCGCATGACGGCGCCTACGGCGTCGAGGAATCTGCCGCGCTCGAGCACATGCCCTTCACGGCGCATACTTCTCTCGGGCAACCTCAGCACCCGCTCTGTCGCGAGGAAACTCTCACGGCCCTGACCATCCCATCCCCCGCTCCCCACCGACACGAAGCCGCGATGCTGCTTCGTGCTGAGGTAGCAGCCGGCGGTGGTGCTCGAGTCGATACGTGCGATGATCAGCACCGGGCGATCCTTCCCCCGGCCGTCGTGCTCCGCATACGGCACCCACGCCCAGACGATCTCTCCGGGATCGGGGCTGCCGTCCGGATCCGGCTCGTAGCTCGGCCTGAGCGCCCGAATCTCTGAGCGGGAAAGATCGCGCGTCGCGGGAGAAACCCGGTCCGCTACGCGCTCGGCACCCGTCCCGCGATCCACGCGCCTTGCCAGGGATGACACGAACGAGCGCAGCAGCCCCGCAACCGCACCGGAGATCGTCCGTCGTCCCATCGGCGCTACACGATCTCGCTCGCGGAGAGCGCGTTCAGGCGAGACATGCAGCGCAGATACTTCTTACGGTACCCGCCGTCGAGCATGCCGCCGCCGAAGATGGTGGTGATCGGCACGCCCGTTGCTCGAATCGGGATCTGCGCGTCGTACACCCGGTCGATGAACGCGACGAAGCGCAGCGCCGAGGATTGATCCGTGAGCACCTGGACGTCGCGAAGGCCGATGCACTGCACCCCCGTCAGCAGACCGCTGTAGCTCGACGGATGCACCGTCGAGAGGTGCTCGATCAGCGCGGAGAAGTCGTCGTCGGTCATGCGCTCGTGCGCAGCGGCGACATCCGCGAGCGCGAATCGGTACTCTTCGTCGGAGAGCGGAACCGCATCCCCTTCGAGGTCGCGCTGGCGGTAGTCGACCCCATCGATGCGAATGGTCGTGAAGCGATCCGACATCGCCTGAATCTCACGCATGAAGTCGGCGGCCGCGAATCGCCCCTCGCCGAGCGCATTCGGCGGAGTGTTCGAGGTGGCGACGAACTTCGTTCCCGTTGACGTCAAGTCCCCGATGAGTCGCGTCATCAGCATGGTGTCGCCCGGATCGTCGAGTTCGAACTCATCGATGCAGATCAGACGCGCGCCCTTCAGCACGTCCACGGCTCCGTTGTACCCCAGCGCACCCACGAGGGCCGTGTACTCGATGAAGGTGCCGAAGTACTTGCGCCCCGACGTCGCGTGCCAGGTCGCGGCGAGCAGGTGCGTCTTGCCGACGCCGAACCCGCCGTCGAGATAGATGCCCGGCTTCGAGGGCGCGTTCGCGACGGGCTCCGCCTTCTTGCGTCCCAGCCCGAAGAGCCCGCCCCTCGAGACGGAGGGAGCCGGAGCCGAGAACGCTCGCAGCAGTGCGCGCGCTTCCTCCTGCGACGGGTAGTCGGGGTCGGGCCGATACGAGTCGAACGAGGCGTGGTCGAACTGGGGCGGAGGAACCAGCGTCGCTACGAGCTCGCTCCCGCTGATCGTAGGTCGCCGATCGACGAGGCTGGCTGTGCTGTGCTGTGCGTCTGAGACCATCGCCGCTAGTCTATCGCCGCCCGCGTTCACCCGCGCCAGGGCGGCCGCGGTAGCGCTCGCGCGAAGGCGCGGGTGACCGCTTCCCAGCCGGCCTGGTCGACATTCCAGAGCTTCACGTGCTCTGCGCCGGGCTGCATCCGGATTTGCACCATGTCGGGCCTGAGCTCGGCCAGGCCCTCCGCGCCGGCGGACGGCACGAACGTGTCGTCCGGGCTGGCGTGGATGAGCACCGGAACTCTGAGAGCGGGAGCGAACGTCTCGGGATGCAGGGATGCGATGGGAAGCCCCGCGTCCTCTCCGCCTGCGACGACCCCGCGCGCCAGCATCTCCACGCCGAGTCCGGCGATCATTCCCGGTGCCGACTGGGCTGCTGCGTGGTAGCGGAGCAGCGCATTCCAGTCGACGGCGGGGGAATCGAGGATGAGTCCGTCGATGAGATCGCGATGCTCGCCCCGGGTCGCTGCGACGAGACACGCGGTGCCTCCCATGGACCATCCGAAGAGTGTCACGCGCTCGGCGCCGCGCCGTTGTGCTTCTGCGATCGCCGCGTCCACGTCGCGGCTCTCGGAGAATCCGACGCCGTACCTCCCCCGCAACCCGCGGGGCGCCCCCGGGTCGTTCCGGTACGAGATGACGAGACTCGTCACCCCGCAGCGCGCGAGTGAACTCACCCCTCGCAGCGTCTCCTCGGGAAGCGCCCCGCGTCCGTGCACGTGCACGGCCCACCTGCGTTTGCGCGCGATGCGCGGAAAGACGATCCACGCGTCGGCATCGCCGAGCTCGGTGCGATACGTCGTCCGTTCGACGCGGTACCCCAGCTGCTCCGGATCGGTGTACCACCACCCGGTGAGGCGCCCGCGAGTCTCGGGTCGAAGTTCGCCGCGCTCGACGGAGACGAGTTCGCGCACCGTCTCATCGCCCGATGTTTCGACGACCGCGCCGAGCCGCGCATGGCCCGTTCCTCCGTCGAAGATGAACGAGTACCTTCCCGGAAGGTCCGCACCCGCTCCTCTCAGGCGCACGAGCGTCGCCCCGCCCTGAACCTCATCGACGATTGCGACGACGGTCACGGGCGATTCCGGCACGACCGCCGGCGTCACAGCGCGCCGAGCGAGCGCGACGCCGCCGAGCAGCGCTCCGACACTCCCGGCGACCACCCCGCCGCCGATCAGACTCGCCGCTCCGATTCCGAGCGCTCGCGCCCATCGTGCTCCCTGCATCGCAGGCCCTCCCCCTGTTCATCGCATCACGGCGTGGCACCGGCACGTTGTTCACAGCAAACTCTAGTGTCGCCACTGTGATGGCACGCATCAAGGGGACTCCTGTCGACTTCGACACGGCGGCGCAGCAGCTCCGCGGTGCGCGGCTTCGCGAGGAGCTCGTCTCGCAGGAGATCCCCGCACCGGAACGAATCGCGCCGCAGTCCATCGCGTTGGCGGCGGGGGTTTCGCGGGGTGCTCGTGGCGTCGACGCGGCGGCTGACGCGCTGGAATCCCCGTACGGAGCGGGGCGCATAGTACTCATGCACGATTCCTCCGCCGTCGACGAGTGGGGCGGTCCATTCCGCATCGTGTGCTTCGCACAGGCGCCGCTCGAGCTCGAGATCGGGGTCGACCCGTTCATCTCCGACGTGGCCTGGTCGTGGCTGGTCGACGCGCTCGACTCGCGCGGCGCGGGGTACGTGTACCTCTCGGGCACCGCGACGAAGACGCTGTCGAGCAGTTTCGGCGCGCTCGAAGCTCGCGGAGATTCCGCGCAGATCGAATTGCGCGCGTCGTGGACGCCGACGGGGTCCGAGTTCGGCGTGCACGCCGAGGCGTGGTCGGAGTTGCTCTGCCTGCTGGCGGGTCTGCCGCACGCCGAGGGAATAGACTCCATCGCGGCACGGCGATCCCGCCAGGCCGCGGAAGGGGCATGAACAGCATGACGGTCTCCCAGTCGGAGCTCGACATCGAATGGACGATGGTCGTCGACGCGGAGGGTCTGGCAGCGGCAGCTGCAGCACTCGCCGCTGGGTCGGGCCCGGTCGGCGTCGACGCGGAACGCGCTTCCGGGTTCCGCTACGGCGGGGAGGCGTACTTGGTGCAGGTGCACCGAGCCGATGCCGGAACGTATCTGATCGACCCGATCGGCATTTCGGATTTCGCCCCGCTGCAGCGCGCGATCGGCGAGATCGAGTGGATCTTCCATGCGGCGTCGCAGGATCTGCCGTGCCTCGCATCACTCGGCCTGGTACCGACGCGCATCTTCGACACCGAACTCGCAGCGCGGTTGCTCGGATTCGAACGCGTGGGACTCGGTGCCATCGTCGAACTCCTGCTCGACATCGCGCTCGAGAAGGCCCACTCCGCCGCCGACTGGTCGCAGCGCCCGCTCCCCGCCGACTGGCTGGAGTACGCCGCGCTGGATGTCGTTCTTCTTCCCAAGCTGCGAGCCGTGATAGCTGAGCGGCTCGATCGGCAGGAGAAGACCGAGTTCGCTCTTCAGGAGTTCGAGGCAGTGCGCACGAGGCCGCAGAAACCCAGGCCCGAGGAACCGTGGCGCAGGGTTTCGGGAGGTCACGCGCTCAAGACTCCGCGAGCCTTGGCGCTCACCCGGGAGCTTTGGGAGGCCCGCGACGCTCTCGCTCGAGAACGAGACGTGGCCCCCAGCCGGCTGATTCCCGATTCCTCGATCGTCGCGGCTGCAAGCGCGAACCCGAGGTCGAAGGGCGACCTGGCGCGCCTGCGAGACTTCAAAGGGCGTGCGAGCCGCACGGAGCTCGACCGCTGGTGGGCGGCGATCCTCCGCGGAAAGACCACCGAGGATCTCCCCGGGCAGAAGCCGCGTGATCCCGATTCGATTCCTCATCACCGATTCTGGTCTCAGCGGGACCCCGAGGCTGCGGCGCGCCTGGAGGCCGTACGTCCGCGGATCGAGGCTGAGGCCGACGCGCGCAACATCCCGGTGGAAAATCTTCTGACCCCGGACACGCTGCGTCGCCTCGTCTGGCGTCCGCCTGCCGAGCGGTCGACGGAGAGCATCGCGCTTCGTCTGCGCGAGCTCGGTGCCCGGGAGTGGCAGGTTGCGCTCACCGCACCAATCATCACTGCCTCCTTTGTAGATCTTCCATAAGTCGACCCCTGCTGCAGCACCGCGCGTCGGTGACGACAGCGGGTCCGGTTCCGCGTGAGACTCCGTCTCTTTAGTATGGGAACGACGCAGATCACCAATGCTGATGGAGGCGAAGTGGCCGCAATGAGAGAAGTCGTGTTCGTGGACGGTGTCCGCACCCCGTTCGGTCGGGCCGGCGATAAGGGCATATACGCGGGAACCCGGGCCGACGACCTGGCAGTCAAGGCGCTGCAGGGGCTCCTCGAGCGCAACCCCGAGCTGCCGCTCGATCGGATCGACGACGTCGGCATCGCCGCGACGACCCAGCAGGGCGACCAGGGGCTGACACTCGGTCGCACGGTCTCGATGCTCGCGGGCATTCCCGTGACCGTGCCCGGCTTCGCACTGGACCGCATGTGCGCGGGCGCACTCACCGTCGCATCGTTCATGGGAGCGGCTATCGGTTCGGGCCAGTACGATATCGCGATCGCGGGCGGGGTCGAGCACATGGGGCGCCACCCCATCGGACTGGATGCCGATCCGAACCCCCGGTTCGTCGCGGAGAAGCTGGTGAGCCCCGATGCGCTGAACATGGGCATCACGGCTGAACGTCTGCACGACCGCTTCCCCGAGCTCACGAAGGAGCGCTCCGACCGATTCGGCGTGCTGAGCCAGCAGAAGGTGCAGGCGGCGTACGACCGCGGAGACATCCAGGCCGATCTCATCCCGGTCGCGACGCGCTCCGACACCGGGTGGGGGCTCGCGACGGAGGATCAGGGGCGCCGCCCCGAGACCACCATGGAGGGCCTCGCCACCCTGAAGACCCCGTTCCGGCCGCACGGTCGGGTCACTGCAGGCAACGCGTCACCCCTCACCGATGGCGCGACGATCTCTCTGCTCGCGGGCGCGGATACCGCGAAAGAGCTCGGACTCACCGCGAAGATGCGTCTCGTCGGCTTCGCATTCGCCGGTGTCGAACCCGAGGTCATGGGTCTCGGGCCGGTTCCGTCGACCGAGAAGGCGCTCAAACGAGCCGGGCTCACCATCGACGACATCGGACTCTTCGAGTTGAACGAGGCGTTCGCGGTGCAGGTGCTCTCGTTCACGGATCACTTCGGGATCGCCGATGACGATCCGCGCGTCAACCCGTGGGGCGGCGCCATCGCATTCGGGCATCCGCTCGCAGCATCGGGTGTCAGGCTCATGACCCAGCTCGCCCGACAGTTCGCCCAGCGACCCGACGTGCGCTACGGCGTCACGGCCATGTGCGTGGGCCTCGGCCAGGGAGGCACCGCCATCTGGGAGAACCCGCATTTCGACGGAAAGAAGGGCAAGTAAGCCATGACCGACTACCGCAGCATCGACTTCTCGCCCCTGATCGCGGCATCCGAGGACGAGGTCGTCACCCGATCGCTCGTGCAGGATGTGGCGCTCCCCTCCGGGGGCACGCTCGCCCTCATCACGCTCGACAACGGACGCGATCACACCCGCCCGAATACGCTGGGCCCGAGGACGCTGCAGGAGCTCGGCAATGTGCTCGACGACCTCCGTCGACGCGCATCCGCCGGTGAGATCGCAGCCGTTGCCGTCACGGGCAAGCCCTTCATCTTCGCCGCGGGCGCCGACCTCTCGAAGGTCTCGACGCTCGCGACGGAGCAGAACGCGCGTCTCATGGCGCAGTTCGGGCACTTCGTGCTCGGAAAGTTCGGCGAGCTGGGCGTTCCGTCGTTCGCGTTCGTGAACGGTCTCGCTCTCGGCGGCGCGATGGAGATCGCGCTGCACTGCGATTACCGCACACTCGACGCTTCGACGGCAGCACTCGCCTTCCCGGAGGTGTTCCTCGGCATCATTCCCGGATGGGGCGGCGCGACCATCGTTCCCAACCTGATCGGCATCGAACAGGCTCTCGAGATCATCGTCTCCAACCCGCTCAAGAACAACCGGATGCTGAAGCCGAAGCAGGCGTTCGAGATGGGTCTGTTCGATGCCATGTTCGGAGCTGCGAGCTTCCTCGAACGCTCGATCACCTGGGCCGACGCAGTCGTCACGGGCGCCGAGAAGGTGGAGCGCAAGCACGTCCCGGGCAAGCTCGAACGGCTCACCAAGTGGCCGGCCGCGATCAAGATCGCGCGAGACACCCTCAAGGCTCGCATCGGCACCACGGCACGGGCACCGTACGTCGCGCTCGATCTCCTCAGCGCGGCCAAGGACAACGACCTCGCACGCGGCTTCGAACGGGAGGATGAGGCGCTCGCGCAGCTGATCTCGGGCGACCAGTTCGCGGCATCCGTGTACGCATTCGATCTCGTGCAGAAGCGCGCGAAGCGACCGGCCGGGGCGCCCGACAAGGAACTCGCGAAGCCCGTCCGCAAGGTCGGGGTCATCGGTGCCGGGTTGATGGCGAGCCAGTTCGCGTTGCTGTTCGCTCGGAAGCTCCGGGTACCCGTGCTCATCACCGACCTCGATCAGTCGCGCGTCGATAAGGGTCTCGAGTACATCCGCGGTGAGATCGACAAGATGCTCGACAAGGGCCGCCTCTCCGTCGACGACGCGAATCAGATCAAGGCTTTGGTGCGCGGCACCACTGACAAATCCCAGTACGCCGACTGCGATTGGGTCATCGAAGCGGTATTCGAAGAGCTCGGCGTGAAGCAGCAGGTGTTCTCGGAGATCGAATCCATCGTCTCGGAGACCGCCGTGCTCGCCACGAACACCTCATCGCTCTCGGTGGAGGAGATCGGCGAACGGCTGGAGCACCCCGAGCGACTCGTCGGCTTCCACTTCTTCAACCCCGTCGCGGTGATGCCGCTCATCGAGGTCGTGCGTACGCCGGCCACCGATGACGACACCTTGGCAACCGCCATGGTGATCGCCAAGAAGCTCGGCAAGAGCGCCGTCATCACCGCCGACCGACCGGGTTTCGTGGTGAACCGCCTGCTGGCGAAGGTGATGGGCGAAGCCGCGCGCGCACTGGACGCGGGCACCCCGTTGCCGGTGGTCGAGCGCGCGTTCGCCCCGATCGGGCTGCCGATGGGGCCGTTCGAGCTCATCGATCTCGTGGGCTGGAAGGTCGCAGCGCACGTGCAGGACACGATGGTCGCTGCGTTCCCCGACCGCTTCTACGCCTCGGAGAATCTGCACCGGCTCGCCGACGTCGACGAACCCCTCGTGAAGTCGAAGCACGGCAAGGTCGAAGACCTCTCGAAGGCCGGGAAGAAGGCCGTGACGCTCGGCAAGACCTCCGTGAGCGAAGAGGAGATCCTTCAGCGCGTCGAAGACGAGCTCGCTCGGGAGATCAAGATCATGCTCGATGAGCAGGTCGTCGCCGCGGCCGAGGACATCGATCTCTGCCTGATCCTCGGAGCGGGCTGGCCGTTCCAGGCCGGTGGGGCGACCCCTTACCTCGATCGATCCGGCGCGAGCGAGCGGGCCTTCGGCGGGGCGTTCCATGAGCCTCGTATTGCGGGCGCGCAAGCGCGAGCGGCGGTGTGAAGGCGTGGGGCGGGCCGAGGCGCTGCGGCTCGCCCCATGATCTGCTCAGGATCGGAAGCGGACTGGCTCGCCCGTTCGCGGAACGGCCGACTTACGCAGTCCCCTGCGGCCGAGCGATCGGCACGCGCGTGCCGCGCACCTGCTCACCGACCGTGGCGGCGATTCGATCAGGGGTGAGCCCGGCGTCGGCAAGCAGCTGCGCCCGCGAAGCGTGATCCGGAAACGCATCGGGAGTGCCGAGCTCGCTGACCGCGGTGTCGACGCCGGCGTCTCTGAGGGCCTGGCGGATCCGCGTCCCGACTCCCCCGACGCGTATGCCGTCTTCGATGGTGATCACCAGGCGATGCTGCTCTGACGCACGCACCACGGAAGCCGCGACGGGCACGACCCAGCGCGGGTCCATCACGGTCGAGGAGATGCCCTCGGACTCGAGCTGCCGCGCGGCTTCGAGTGCGACCACGGCCATCGGTCCCACTGCGACGAAGAGCACATCGCGCTGTCCCTGTCCGTCGTCCTCTGATTCCCGGAGCACGTCGACTCCATCGTCGAGACGTCGCAACGCCGGAACGTCATCGCCGACTGCGCCCTTCGGGTAGCGCAGCACCGTGGGTCCGTCGTCGATCGCGACTGCTTCGGCGAGGGCCTCCGATAGAGTCTGAGCGTCCCTCGGCGCGGAGATACGGATTCCGGGGACCACCTGCAGTGTCGCGAGATCCCACACGCCATTATGACTCGCGCCGTCCGGCCCGGTGATCCCGGCTCGATCGAGCACGAAGGTGACACCCGCGCGATGCAGCGCGACATCCATGAGCAGCTGATCGAACGCCCGGTTCATGAACGTCGCGTACACGGCGACGATGGGGTGGAGTCCGCCGTATGCGAGGCCCGCAGCGCTGGTCACCGCATGCTGCTCGGCGATCCCCACGTCGATGACCCGGCCGGGGTGCCGAGCCGCGAGGGCGTCGAGACCGGTCGGTACGAGCATCGCGGCCGTGATGCCGATGATGCGTTCGTCCGCGTCGGCCAATTCCACGATCCGGTCCCGGAACACCGATGTCCAGCTCCGCCCATCGACGGTCTCGACGGGTTCGCCGCTCCCCGGGTCGATCTGCCCGATCGCGTGGAACTGATCGGCAATATCGTTCTCGGCCGGAGCGTAGCCGCGGCCCTTCTCGGTGATGACGTGCACCAGCGTCGGGCGCCCGTACCCCTTCGCTTGCCGCAGGACCTCCTCGACGGCGAGGAGATCGTGACCGTCGACGGGCCCGAGATACTTGATGTCGAGGTTCGAGTAGAGATCCTGATTATCCGACGCTCGACTCGCCAGACCGCGCATGGCGCCGCGTGCCGCGCGATAGACCGTGCGGCCGGGCGTGCCGAGGCGAGAGAACAGCTTCTCGCTGCCCTCCTGCAGATCCCGGTAGGCGTCCTTCGAACGCACCGAGTTCAAGAAGCGGGCCATTCCGCCGATCGTAGGAGCGTACGATCGGCCGTTATCATTGACGACCAAGACGAGGTTGCGATCGTTGTCGTCGGTGATGTTGTTGAGCGCCTCCCACGTCATGCCGCCCGTGAGAGCGCCGTCACCGACGACGGCGACGACGTGCCGGTGCTGCTGGGACGGGTCGCTCTGAGCCCGTCGGGCGAACGCTCGCGAGATGCCGTCCGCCCAGCTCAGGGAGCTCGAGGCGTGAGAGCTCTCGACGATGTCGTGCTCCGATTCCGAGCGTTGCGGGTACCCGGCGAGTCCGCCCCGACTGCGCAGTGCGGAGAAGTCACGACGACCGGTGAGGAGCTTGTGCACGTAGCTCTGGTGGCCGGTGTCGAACACGATCGGATCCCGCGGTGACTGGAACACCCGGTGCAGGGCGATCGTCAGCTCCACCACACCGAGGTTCGGGCCGAGGTGCCCGCCGGTGCGGGACACGGCCGCGATCAAGAACTCGCGGATCTCGGCCGCAAGCTGCTCGCACTGTTCGATCGTGAGCGAATCGAGATCACGTGGTTCTCGGATTCGATCCAGGATCCCCATCCGCGACCTCCGTTCCGCCCGACCGGGAGGGTACGAGCATCCCCACAGTCTAGTGGGCGGCGCCGATCCGACCTCCCGACGGAAGGTGCGTCTGCCGCGAGATTCGGTGCCGAACATAATGCTGGGTCCAAGCGCTTTGCGCGCTCAGACCCAGCAATACACCTCAGAATTACACGAGCGAACGCAGCACGTACTGCAGAATGCCGCCGTTGCGGTAGTAGTCCGCCTCACCCGGGGTGTCGATGCGCACGACCGCGTCGAACTCGACCGTGGAGCCGTCGCTGCGGGTCGCCGTCACCGACACCGTGCGCGGGGTCACGCCGTCGTTGAGCGCCGTGATGCCCGAGATGTCGAAGGTCTCCGTGCCGTCCAGCCCCAGGCTCTCAGCATTCTCGCCCTCGGGGAACTGCAGCGGCAGTACGCCCATGCCGATGAGGTTCGAGCGGTGGATGCGCTCGAAGCTCTCGGTGATGACCGCCTTCACGCCCAGCAGGCTCGTGCCCTTCGCCGCCCAGTCGCGCGAGGATCCCGATCCGTACTCCTTGCCGCCCAGCACGACGAGCGGAATGCCCGCTGCCTGGTAGTTCTGCGAGGCATCGTAGATGTAGGACTTCGGGGCGCCCTCCTGCGTGAAGTCGCGGGTGAATCCGCCCTCCACGCCGGCTCCGTTGTTCTCGTTCGCGAGCAGCTGGTTGCGGAGTCGGATGTTCGCGAACGTGCCGCGAATCATCACCTCGTGGTTGCCGCGACGCGATCCGTACGTATTGAAGTCCTTCGGCGAGATGCCGTTCTCGACGAGGTACTGGCCCGCCGGCGTCTCGGCGCGGAAGCTGCCCGCAGGGCTGATGTGGTCGGTGGTGACCGAGTCGCCGAGCTTCGCGAGCACGCGCGCGCCCGAGATGTCGGTGACCGGAGTGGGCTCGAGCTGCATGCCGTCGAAGTAGGGCGCCTTGCGCACGTACGTCGACTTGTCGTCCCAGGCGAACGTGTCGCCGTCCGGAGTCGGCAGCGAGGTCCAGTGCTCATCGCCGTCGAACACCGTCGCGTACTTCTGGGTGAACATGCCCGAATCGATCGACGCGTCGGCGATCTTCTGCACCTCGACCGGATCGGGCCAGATGTCGCGCAGGTACACGTCGTTGCCCGACTCGTCCTGACCGAGTGCGTCGGTGTCGAAGTCGAAGTCCATCGTGCCGGCGAGCGAGTAGGCGATGACGAGCGGCGGGCTCGCGAGGTAGTTCATCTTGATATCGGGGTTGATGCGACCCTCGAAGTTGCGGTTGCCCGAGAGCACCGCCGTCACAGCGAGATCGTGATCATTCACGGCGTCCGAGATCTCCTGGTTGAGAGGACCCGAGTTGCCGATGCAGGTTACGCAACCGTAGCCGACGGTGTAGAAGCCGAGCTTCTCGAGATCACGGTTCAGGCCCGACTTCTCGTAGTAGTCGGTGACGACCTTCGAGCCCGGGGCCAGAGTGGTCTTCACCCAGGGCTTCGCCCGCAGACCTCGTGCGGCTGCGTTCCGGGCGAGAACTCCCGCCGCGAGCATCACCGAGGGGTTCGAGGTGTTGGTGCACGAGGTGATCGACGCGAGCGTGACGGCTCCGTGATCGATCTCGAACTCGCGGCCCTGCTCGTCCTTGACCTTCGCGGGGTTGGACGCCTGAGCGTAGTTCTTCAGGTCGGTCTCGAACTGCGACTTCGAGTTCGACAGCTCGATGCGGTCCTGCGGCCGCTTGGGCCCGGCGATCGACGACACCACCGTGCCGAGGTCGA
Source organism: Leucobacter sp. USCH14 (assembly GCF_037619215.1). Lineage (NCBI taxonomy): Bacteria > Bacillati > Actinomycetota > Actinomycetes > Micrococcales > Microbacteriaceae > Leucobacter > Leucobacter sp. USCH14. The sequence goes on along the minus strand of NZ_JAQPZP010000013.1, from coordinate 53,851 downwards.
GTTCGAGGTACTCGCTGAACTCGGGCTCGCGCGAGGGATCGTGCCACATGCCCTGCGCCTGGGTGTACGCCTTGACGAGTTCGATCTGCTCGTCCGACCGCCCCGTGAGACGCATGTAGTCGAGAGTGACATCGTCGACCGGGAACATCGCCGCTGTCGAGCCGAACTCAGGGCTCATGTTGCCGATTGTCGCCCGGTTCGCGAGCGGGACCGAGCCGACGCCCTCACCGTAGAACTCGACGAACTTGCCGACGACGCCGTGCTTGCGCAGCATCTGCGTGATCGTGAGCACGACGTCGGTCGCCGTCACGCCGGCGGGGATCTCACCCGAGAGCTTGAAACCGACGACGCGCGGGATGAGCATCGAGATGGGCTGCCCGAGCATCGCCGCCTCGGCCTCGATGCCGCCGACGCCCCAGCCGAGCACACCGAGACCGTTCTCCATCGTGGTGTGCGAGTCGGTGCCGACGCAGGTGTCGGGGTACGCGAACATCTCGCCGTCGATCTCACGAGTGAAGGTGACGCGTGCGAGGTACTCGATGTTGACCTGGTGCACGATGCCGGTGCCCGGCGGCACGACCTTGAATTCGTCGAATGCGCCCTGGCCCCAGCGCAGGAACTGGTACCGCTCGCCGTTGCGCTGGTACTCGATCTCGACGTTGCGCGCCGCTGCATCCGCAGAGCCGTATACATCGGAGATCACCGAGTGGTCGATGACCATCTCAGCGGGAGCGAGCGGGTTGATCTTGTCGGGCGTGCCGCCGAGCTCGACCACGGCCTCGCGCATCGTGGCGAGGTCGACGACGCAGGGCACTCCCGTGAAGTCCTGCATGATGACGCGCGCCGGCGAGAACTGGATCTCGGTATCGGGCTGAGCGGAGGGATCCCAGTTGCCGAGCGCCTCGATGTGCGCGCGGGTCACATTCGCCCCGTCCTCGGTGCGGAGGAGGTTCTCCAGCAGTACCTTCAGGCTGTACGGCAGCCGCTCGTGTCCGGGAACCCGATCGATTCGGTAGATTCCGTATTCCTTCTCGCCGACGGCGAGGGTGCTCTTCGCTTCGAAGCTGTTGACGGCTCCCATTGAGCTCCTCCAATGTCTCTCGATGTCGAGATAATTCTACACCCGAGGACGCCGCGCCGAATGTCAGGCCTGTGAGGTGTTTTGCCCAGTGTTCGCAACGGATTCACCCTCGGAATCATCAGATGATCGGGGAAGTCTGCTGAGCACCATCCACGTGAAGACGACCACGAGCGCGAACAGCGGAACCCCCATCACGAGGCGCGCGATTCCGAGAGCGTCCGTCGCCGCGACTCCGTCGGGTTCCCGAGCTGCGAAGTAGAGCGGAACCTGCACGGCGAGGCGTGCGATGAAGAGGCCGCTCCAGAGGAGGGTGAGCCACATGGCGACGCGCTTCAGGGTTCGATCACGCCGCCACCCCGTCAGATCGCCGCGCAGCGCGCCCAGCGCGATGCCGATGAGTGGCCAGCCGACGGCCGCGGAGATGAGCAGTCCCGCGGACCAGAGGATGTTCGTGATGAAGCCGGGCACGTAGTAGTCGGCTCCGCGGCCGGTGAAGAGCGTCGCCACGACGGCGATTGCAACTCCCGCAGCGCCCGAGAACACCGAGACGAGCGGTTCGCGGCGCACCAGGCGCACGATGACCGCGACCACTGTGATCGCCGCCGGAGCGATGGCCGAAGTGCGCGCATCGCGCGTGAAGGTGAAGATGATGAGGAACAGGAGTCCGGGCACGAGCGTCTCCGCGACACCGCGCCACCCGCCGAGGGCATCCAGCACGCCACGCCCGGTGAGCGTCTCCCCCGACATCCCTGCTCGCACGGTACGACCGAGCGAGCCGCCGAGCGGCCCCGCCGCCTTCGCCTCGTCCGCATCCGGCCCCGGTGTCGGAGCCGGAGGAGTGAGCGGCGTGCGGTGCTGGGGAGCTTCGCCTCGCCGACCGTCGGCCGCGTCGTCGTTCACGCTCACACCGGAAGGGTTCCGGCGGGCGGCGTCTGGCGCTGCCCCTGCACACCGGCCGGAACCTTCAACTGCAGGAGCTCGCTCGGCGGCATCGGCTGGTCGCCGCGCACGACGACGAGTTCGCGGAACAGTCCGATGACGCGTTCGCGCGCCTCCGGATCCCGAGCCGCCTTCCCCATGATCACGCCGCGCAGCATCCAGCGGGGCCCGTCGACGGCGATGAACCGAGCGACACGAGTGCCTCCCTGATCGCCGGGCGCCGGCGTCTCGACGTAGAGCTCGGGCCCGAGTACGCCCTGCTCCTCGGCGACCGTGCCGCCCTGGGACGTCATCTGCTGGGTCAGCTCGGCGCGAACGGGGCCCCAAAGACCCGTCGACTTCGGCGCTGCGAACGCCTGCACCTGCAGCAGGGACTCGGCGTACTCGAGCGAAACCGCGATCACACGGTTCGCCCGCTCGTCCACCTCGAGCCGCAGCTGCAGACCTTCCCGGGGCGCGACTTTGATGCCGCCCAGGTCGACGTACGGACGCATCGAGGGAACCTCAGCGGCGTCGAACGGGCCCGCAGTCGCACGATCCTCCGGAGCGGACTTGGCGTCGTCGACGACGTTCGGCGATCCTTCGCTCAGTTCGATCTCATCGGCCGTACCCTGCTCCGGCTTCGTCTCTTCGCTCATCTGCGATACTCCTTCATCTGGACCCTGCGGGTCGAACTCGTTCGGCTGCCCTCAGCGGGGCGCACTCGGTCAGTTGCTCACGCCGGTTGAACCGAACCCGCTCGCGCCGCGATCGCTCTCCGGCAGGTGCGAGACCGGTACGAAGACGGCGCGCGTCACCGGCATCACGATCAATTGGGCGATCCGATCACCCTCGGCGACGGCGAAGCTCTCCGTTCGGTCCGTGTTCAACAGCGTCACCTTGATTTCGCCGCGATACCCCGCATCGACGGTGCCCGGGGAGTTCACCACCGTGATGCCGTGCTTCGCGGCCAAGCCGCTCCGCGGGACGACGAACGCGGCGTAGCCGTCCGGGAGCGCGATCGAGACGCCCGTGCCGATCAGCGCCCGTTCCCCCGGACCGAGCTCGACCGGCGTCGATGCGCGGAGATCGGCTCCCGCATCGCCCGCATGGGCGTAATGCGGAGGGAGGTCAGCCACGATCGGGATCTCAACCACATCAGTCACCAGCACAGGCTAGCGGATTCACCCGGGCGCGCGCACAGAACAAGCGCCGCGCGGAGGCCTCCGAGCAGGCCGCGGGATAATGGCAGGTATGACCCGAAACGCCAGTTCAGCCCCCGCAGTCACGACCTACCGGGAGCGGCTCCTTCCGGGCGTCAGCCTCTTCATCTCGATGCTGCTGGTCATTCCGGCGGTCGCACTCGTTCTGACGCCGATCAATGCCCAGTGGGCGATCCCGACCGGCGTCATCGTCTACGCGATTCTCGCAGCGACGTTTCTTCTGCTCAGCCCGTCCATCGTCGTGGCCGACGGCCGACTGAGTGCGGGCCGAGCGGAGATTCCCGTGTCGCTGCTCGGCGAGGTCGAGCTTCTCGGTTCCGAAGCCCTCAGGTCCGCGATCGGCCCGGGTTCCGACGCGAGGAACTATCTGCTGCTGCGGGGCTGGATTCATCGCGGTGTCAGGATCGCGAACATCGATCCCGCCGATCCCGCCCCGCACTGGATCCTGACGAGCCGGCACCCGCAGAAGCTGGCCGAAGCGGTAGCGGCGGCGCGCACGGAGTAGATGAGCACGATCTGCGCGCCCGCGCTGCAGAAGCATGCGCGTTCACGCGCGAAACGGCCGCCCCCGGGAATCGGGGGCGGCCGTTTCGGTCAGGTCACAACAGCGCGCGATTCAGTTCGAGCATTCTGACGCGGTGGCGTCAGCCGTGAATGCCTGAATCGCTGCGCGATTCAGTTCGAGCATTCTGACGCGGTGGCGTCAGCCGTGAATGCCTGAATCGCTGCGCGATTCAGTTCGAGCATTCACGGCACACCGGCCCGAGATCCGACTCGTGGTCGACCTGCGAGCGGTGGCGGACCAGGAAGCAGCTCACGCATGTGAACTCGTCGTCCTGCTGCGGAAGCACGATGACGTCGAGTTCGACATCGGAGAGATCGTTGCCGCCGAGATCGAAACTCGGGTTGTCGGCGTCGTCGGAGTCGAGGCCCGACGCGCCCTTTGCCGGCCCGCGCTCCTTCAACGCCTCGATCGACTCGGCGTCTTCTTCAGTTTTGCGCGGGGCGTCGTAATCCGTGGCCATTCTCTCCTGCGTTCCCGGGCCGGTCTGCCGGCACCTTATCCTTCGAGCGGCCATAGTCTGCCGCACGATGCGCTTCGTGCGCAAACCCTTGCTCCGAAAGTTCTCTGAGCGCGAAGTTCGCACGTTCTCCGTTTCGCCACGCGCCGCTTCAATCACGGCCCCCTGCCGGAGCGTGTGACACTCTGGGTCGCGACTCACGAAGGGATTGCGCCGATGGACGAACTGCGCTTTGTGCGCCGAGATGACCGGTCGCTGATCGTCGCGAACGACGCCGGCGACGAGTTCCGCTTCGTCGTGGACGAGGCTGCGCTCAGCGAGCTCCGACACCTCGCGAGGCGCGAGCGCGAACCCGGGAAGGCGGGCCCGCGAGAGATCCAGGCGTTGATCCGCGCGGGCAAGTCGCGTGCAGAGGTCGCCTCGGAGACGGGTCTCGATGACGCGGATATCGAGCGGTACGAGGAGCCCGTGCTCGCTGAGCGCCGATACATCTTGGAGCGCGCCCACGCAGTGCCCGTTCGCACGGAGGCGCACGACGACAGCGATCAGCGGTTCGGCGCGGTCATCGCGGAACGCCTGGCCGCACTCGGCTCCGAGACGAGCGAGTGGGCGGCGTGGCGCGACGAGGAACGCGGCTGGATGGTCAGCCTCGAGTTCACGTCCCATGACGTCGGGCATCGTGCCGTCTGGACGTTCGAGCATCGGAAGGGCATGCTTTCGCCCATCAATCCCGATGCGGTGAATCTCTCGAAGCAGGGCGACGTCGGCGAACGTCTGATTCCGAAGCTCCGCGCGGTCGATTCCTCCGACCGCTCCGGCCGATTCGACTCCGGAGCGTTCGACACCGACGCCCTTCCGCTCAATGCGGTCGACGAGGGTCAGGCCAGCCCGGAAGCGACTCGAGACGAGGAGAGCGCCGAGGCTGAACAGCATCCCCTCACGGACCCGAATGCCGAGTTCGCGCGTCGCCGCGAGATCGACCAGCGAGCGATCTCCTCGGATGCGGATGCGCCTGCCGATCTGAGTCAGACGGCGGACCTCCTGGATGCCCTGCGCAAGCGGCGCGGCGAACGCGACCAGGGCAAGCGCCAGGGTGGAGCGAGCGCGTCTCTGGAACCCCAGGAGCTCGACCTGGCTGCGCTGTCCGCCGCCGACGACGACACTGGCTCAGGATCGCGCAGCGCCGAAGACGCCTCACCGCATGAAAGCCCCCGCCCCGCGCTCCCGACCGAAGCACCGGCCGAGCGCCCGGCAGCCCCTCGAAGCATCTGGAGCAGCGCGGGCGTGACGGGAACCCCGGCGCCCGCGCCGTCTGCGGTTCCCGAGCGTTCGGAGCCCGCTCCTGAGGCGTCCGATTCGGTCGAGCGCACGCCGAAGAAGGGCCGCGCCTCGATTCCGAGCTGGGACGACATCCTGTTCGGCACGCGAAGTGACGAGGATCCCGCCAACTGAGGTGCGCCGAGTGCGTGCGCAGGCAGCGCACCTCGCCGTCGGGCGACGCTAGTTGCGGCGGGCCGCGGCCTGCACCGCGGCGGCGAACGAGGAGCCGGCGAGAGTGCCGCCGAGCGCGAGAGGCACTCCCCGCTCCTCGTCGGTGAGTGACCCGTGTTGGCCGACCATGGCGAGCACCCGGGAATCCTCCGCGCTCGTATAGTAGGCGACCTGCTTGCGCGCAGCGATGAGCACGTCGCCGAGGCGCTCTACGACTTCCGCTCGAACTGCGCCGAAGATCCCGCCGGCGATCGCCGCGTCCCGCGTGCCGACCCACGCCCGGCTCCCCTCAGCCTCCTGCCATGCCTCGGCGACCGAGACCGCATTCGCGCCCCCGCGAAGGTATAAGGACCGAAGGCGCGGCTCCCCGCCGATGAGTTCGACGTCCTCGAGCAGCTCGGCGCGATCCTCGAGCATGATCTGCTGATGCGGCGCCACATCGACCATGCCGTGATCAGCGGTGATCGCGACGCCGACATTGCCCGGCAGCGAGCGGAGGAAGCCGTCGAGTGCCGCGTCGAACTGCTCGAGCCGTCGCACCCACTGCTCGCTCTGCCAGCCGTGCTCGTGGCCCGCCTTGTCGAGCTCATCGATGTAGAGGTACACGATCGCGGGGGTCGGTTCGCGCACCACGCGCGATGCGATGGCGAATCGATCGTCGATCCGCTGACCGCCGAGATACTCGGCGCCGGTGAGGATCGCTTCGGTCAACCCGCCGACGGCATGCGCGGGGCGCCCGATGGCGACGGCGCGCGCTCCGATCGATGTGGCGTGCGTGAACAGGGGCGCGGCGCGCTGCCAGGAGCGCCGATCCTCGATGCCGTCCCAGTCGCGGAGTGTCGTGACCAGCCCGAGTTCGGGATGCCGGATGCGGTACCCGATGAGCCCGTGCTCGCCGGGAAGACGACCGGTGAGCAGCGTCGTGAGCGCGGCGCCCGTCGTCGACGGGGCGACCGTGTCGATGCGTTTGCGCGGGAGTCGCGCGAGTGACGGAGCGTGGCCGGCACGTGCCGAGAGGTTCGCGCTTCCGAGCCCGTCGACCACGATCATGACGAAGGATCGAAGGGCCGGAAGCGGCTCGGTATCCGCATAGCGGAGCGCTTCGGGGAGCTCGGTCGAGGTCCCCCGCGCGACCGCCGCGATGCCGCTCGGCAGAATCGCGGCAAGCCTCGCGCCGTTGTCGGCGGTCGTCGGTAGCATGAAATCCATTATGACCGACCCCCGCAGTACGTCCGCAGGTACACCGGACGCGTCCCACGAACTCGCCGGCGAACGCATCGAAGACATCGACATCCTGCAAGAGATGGAGGGCTCGTTCCTCGAGTACGCGTACTCCGTCATCTACTCCCGGGCGCTTCCCGACGCGCGCGATGGCCTCAAGCCCGTGCAACGGCGCATTCTCTACATGATGCAGGACATGGGACTGCGGCCCGAGAAGGGTCACGTCAAGTCGGCGCGCGTCGTCGGCGAGGTGATGGGCAAGCTGCATCCCCATGGAGACTCGTCGATCTACGATGCGCTCGTACGACTCGCGCAGGGGTTCGCCATGCGCCTGCCGCTCGTCGATGGCCATGGCAACTTCGGATCGCTCGACGACGGCCCGGCGGCCTCGCGCTACACGGAAGCGCGGCTCGCGGGAGCCGCACTCGCCATGACCGAGTCGCTCGACGAGAACGTGGTCGACTTCGTTCCGAACTACGACAGTCAGTTGCTGCAGCCCGAGGTGCTTCCCTCCGCGGTGCCCAATCTGCTCGTCAACGGTGCGAGCGGCATCGCGGTCGGAATGGCCACCAACCTTGCGCCGCACAATCTCATCGAGGTCGTCGATGGCGCGAAGCACCTGCTGCGGAACCCCGACGCGACCGTCGATGAGCTCATGGAGTACATTCCCGGGCCCGATCTCCCGGGCGGCGGCACGATCGTGGGCCTCGACGGGGTGAAGGACGCGTATCGCACGGGTCGAGGGGCCTTCCGCACGCGCGCAAAAGTGGCGGTCGAGCAGCTCGGCCCGCGGCGAACCGGCCTCGTGGTCACGGAACTGCCCTATCTCGTGGGGCCTGAGCGGGTCATCGAGAAGATCAAGCAGGGCGTCGAAGCCAAGAAGCTCTCCGGCATCTCGGACGTCGCAGATCTCACGGACCGCAAGAACGGCCTTCGGCTCGTCATCACCTTGAAGACGGGCTTCTCGCCTGAAGCGGTGCTCGAACAGCTGTTCAGATACACGCCGCTCGAAGACTCGTTCAGCATCAACTCGGTCGCGCTCGTGAAGGGCCAGCCGCAGACGCTGGGACTCCGCGAGATGCTTCGTGTCTTCCTGGACCACCGCATCTCCGTCGTCACCCGTCGTTCCGAGTACCGGCTCGCCAAGCGGCGAGAGCGTCTGCACCTCGTCGAGGGCATGCTCATCGCGATTCTCGACATCGATGAAGTGATTCAGCTCATCCGCACCAGTGACGATGCCGAATCGGCGCGGAGTCGGTTGATGCAGGTGTTCGAGCTCTCGGAGCCGCAGGCCGAGTACATCCTCGAGCTGCGGTTGCGCCGTTTGACGAAGTTCTCCCGGGTGGAGCTCGAAGCAGAACGCGACGAGTTGCGCGCCGAGATCGACCGCCTGCTCGCCATTCTGAGCGACGAGCATCGCCTGCGCGAGGTCGTGGCTCACGAGATGGATGAGGCGGCCGAGGCCTTCGGTACACCGCGTCGTACGGTGCTGACCGGTGCGGTCGCGCGCCCGACGCGCTCCGCTGCGGCTGCGGCATCGCTCGAGGTCGCCGACTCCCCGTGCACCGTGCTGCTGTCGGTCACCGGCCGAGCGCTTCGTATCGACCGGGATCCCGACGCTCCGGTCAGCACCCGCCCCGCACCGCGCGCCACGAAGCACGGCGCCGTGCTGACCACGATCGATGGCACCGTGCGCGGGGAGATGGGAGCGATCCTCTCCGACGGCTCGCTGCATCGGTTCACTCCCGTCGATCTCCCGCTCGTTCCCGCAGCGAGCATCGCATTCTCAGCGGGCGCGAAGCTGCTGGAGTACATCGGGATTACCGACAAGCAGCTGCGTGTCGTGGGGGTACTCCCCCTCGACACCGGCATTCCCGTCGCGCTCTTCACCCAGCAGGGTGTCGTGAAGCGAGTGCTGCTCACGGATCTGCCGGCGAAGCCATCGTTCGAGGTGATCGGCTTGAAGTCGGGTGATGTGCTCGTCGCCGCCTTCGCCGCACCCGATGGCGCCGAGATCGCAGCCGTCTCGAGTGACGCGCAGCTGCTGCGCTTCCCCGCGACCGCGGTTCGCCCTCAGGGCCGACCGGCTGCCGGCATGGCGGGAATGCGCCTCTCACCGGACGCACGTGTGGTCTTCGCCGGTGCAGTGCCCGCGGGAGCGGATGCTCGCGTGGTCACGGTCGCCGACAGCTCCATCACCCTTCCGGGCACCGACGTCGCCACCGCGAAGGTCTCCGCCTGGAGCGAGTTCCCCGCGAAGGGCCGCGCCACGGGAGGGGTCAGGGCGCAGCGCTTCCTCAAGTGGGAGGATCAGATCGCCTGCGCTTGGGTCGGCGTCGGCGAACCGCGCGCGCTCGCGTCTGACGGGTCGGCGAGAAAGCTTCCGACCGAGCTCGGCAAGCGGGACGGGTCGGGTCAGCCCATCGACGGTTCAGCGGCGTACGTGGGAGCCGCTCCGTAGGATGCACCGTGCGGGCTCCGCTGGCTCTCCACGGGCTCCGCGCGGAGCACGCACCCCCGCTATGCGTCGATGCGCTCCCGGTCGAGGTCGTCGGCGTTCTCGATGATGAACTCCTTGCGCGGGGCGACCTCGTTGCCCATGAGTAGCTCGAAGATCTGCGAGGCGGCATGCGCATCCTCGACGCGCACTCGACGCAGCGTACGCTGTTCGCGATCCATAGTCGTCTCGGCGAGCTGGTCGGCGTCCATCTCTCCGAGACCCTTATACCGCTGAATCGGCTCAAGATGCTTCTTCCCGCGTCTCCTCAGATCGGCGAGCAGCGCGTTCAGTTCCCGCTCACTGTAGGTGTACACGACATCGTTCGGCTTGCGCCCGGCATTCTGAACGATGACACGATGCAGCGGCGGAACCGCCGCGTAGACGCGGCCCGCTTCGAGCATCGGGCGCATGTACCGGAAGAACAGCGTCAGCAGCAGCGTGCGAATGTGAGCACCGTCGACGTCCGCGTCGCTCATCAGGATCACCTTGCCGTAGCGAGCCGAATCGAGCTCGAAATCACGACCCGAGCCCGCTCCGATGACTTTGATGATCGCGCCGCACTCCGTGTTATTGAGCATCTCGGCAACCGAAGCCTTCTGCACATTCAGAATTTTGCCGCGAATCGGAAGCAGCGCTTGGAACTCGCTATCGCGCGCCGGACGCGCGGTCCCGAGAGCACTGTCGCCCTCCACGATGAAGAGCTCCGTCTCGGCGACCGTCTTCGAGCGGCAATCGATGAGCTTCGCAGGGAGCGACGAGCTCTCGAGCGAACTCTTCCGGCGCGCCGTGTCTCGCTGGGCCCGGAGCGCGATGCGCGCCTTCATCTCCGAGACCATCTTCTCGAGCAGCGCGCCGGTCTGCATTTTGTCGGGTTTCTTCGTCGATTCGTAGCGGGCGGTCATTCCTTGGACGATCGCCTTCGACACGATGGATCGCACGGCCGCTGTTCCGAGCACTTCCTTCGTCTGCCCCTCGAACTGGGGTTCCGGCACGCGAACGGTCACGACAGCGGTCAGTCCAGTGAGGATGTCGTCCTTGTCGGGCTTGTCGCTCCCGGCCTTGAGCTTGCGCGCGTTGACCTCGATCTGCTTGCGGAAGAAACGCGTCAGCCCCTGTTCGAAACCGGTGAGGTGGGTGCCGCCCTTCGGCGTCGCGATGATGTTCACGAAGCTCTGGATCTCGGTCTCGTACCCGGTTCCCCAGCGCAGTGCGACATCGACCTCGCACTCCCGTTCCACCTCCCTCGACACGAGGTGTCCGCTCTTCTCATCCATGACGGGAACGGTCTCCGTGAAGGTGCCGGTGTCGGTGACTCGCCAGGTGTCGGTCAGCGGGGGGTCCACCGCCAAGAAATCGACGAACTCGGAGATGCCGCCTTCGTACTCGAAACGGTGCACCGGAGCAGCGCCGTCTTCGCCTGCGGAGTCCGCGCGCTCGTCGGTGATCTCGATGGCGAGGCCGGGCACGAGGAAGGCGGTCTGTCGAGCGCGGGCCACCAGGGCGTCCGGCTCGAAACGAGCGGAGGAGAGGAAGATCTGCGGGTCCGCCCAGTACCGCACCCGTGTGCCGGTGACGCCTCGCTTCACCTTGCCGACGACGCGCAGTTCCGATGACTCCTCGAAAGCGGAGAACGGGCTCCCCGGTCCGTCACCGGCGAACACGCCGGGCTCACCGTGTCGGAAGGACATCGCCCAGGTCTTCCCGTCGCGGTCGACTTCCACATCGAGTCGCGCGGAGAGGGCGTTGACCACCGAAGCGCCGACGCCGTGCAGACCACCGGACGACGCGTATCCGCCGCCGCCGAATTTGCCGCCCGCGTGGAGCTTCGTGTAGACGAGCTCGACACCGCTCAGGCCGCTCTTCGGCTCGATGTCGACCGGCACACCGCGCCCGTTGTCGGTGACCGTCACGCTCCCGTCATCGTGAAGCGTAATGCCGATGTGCGAACCGTGCCCTGCGAGGGCCTCGTCGACGGAGTTGTCGATGATCTCCCAGAGGCAGTGCATGAGCCCGCGCGAATCGGTGGTTCCGATATACATACCGGGACGCTTGCGGACGGCCTCGAGCCCCTCGAGCACGGTGAGGTGTCGCGCGGAATAACTGGAATCTGCCACTGCTCAGATCTCCTCAGGTTGTTGACGGGTCTACCCTAGGGCACACCGCCGACACTCACTCGGAGCGGCCTCGGCGAGTGCGCTGGTGCGCACCATCGATACGCGGTCAGCGAACCGGCGAGCCCCAATGATGGCATTCGGAGGAGGGCGTGCTTGGATGGTGACGAAGTGAATGAAGATGAAGAGGAGGTTGCCATGACGACACTCGAGCAGGAACGAACCGAAGAGGTCGAGTCCGCGGATCGTCCCCTGAGTGCGCTGGATCGCTGCGACAGCTGCGGTGCGCAGGCATACGTCCGAGTGCTGCTGGGCGGAAGCGAGCTGCTGTTCTGCGCGCATCACGCGAACAAGCACGAGTCGAAGCTCCGCCCGATGGCGGAGGCCTGGCACGACGAGACCCACAAGCTCAACGCGTAATCCGCGTCACGAAGAACGGGCCCCCGGCGATGAACATCATCGCCGGGGGCCCGTTCGCTTCGCTTGATCAGTCGAGGTAGTCCCGCAGCTGCTGGCTTCGCGACGGATGGCGGAGCTTCGCCATCGTCTTCGATTCGATCTGGCGGATGCGCTCGCGCGTGACTCCGAAGGTATCGCCGATCTGGTCCAACGTCTTCGGCATGCCGTCGCCGAGACCGAAGCGCATGCGGATGACGCCTGCCTCGCGCTCCGAAAGCGAATCGAGGAGCTGCTCGAGCTGCTGCTGCAGCATGGTGAAGCCGACCGCATCGGCGGGGACCACCGCTTCCGTATCCTCGATCAGGTCGCCGAACTCGCTGTCGCCGTCCTCGCCGAGCGGCGTGTGCAGGGAGATCGGCTCGCGCCCGTACTTCTGCACCTCGACGACCTTCTCCGGCGTCATGTCGAGTTCGCGGCTCAGCTCCTCTGGCGTGGGTTCGCGCCCGAGATCCTGCAGCATCTGGCGCTGCACGCGAGCGAGCTTGTTGATGACCTCGACCATGTGCACGGGAATGCGAATCGTTCGCGCCTGATCCGCCATGGCTCGCGTGATGGCCTGACGGATCCACCAGGTCGCGTAGGTCGAGAACTTGAAGCCCTTCGTGTAGTCGAACTTCTCGACTGCGCGAATCAGGCCCAGGTTGCCCTCCTGAATGAGGTCGAGGAACTGCATGCCTCGACCGGTGTAGCGCTTCGCGAGCGAGACGACGAGTCGAAGATTCGCGCCGAGCAGATGACTCTTCGCACGCTGCCCATCCCTCGCAACCCACTTGAGTTCGCGTTCGAGCTTCTTCGGGAGGCCCTTCTCCGTGGAGAGCTTCTCCTCGGCGAAGAGGCCCGCCTCGATGCGCATGGCGAGCTCGACTTCTTCGGCCGCGTTCAGCAGCGCGACCTTGCCGATCTGCTTGAGGTAGTCCTTCACCGGGTCCGCGGTCGCGCCGGGGATCGCCGTGGTGATCGTCGGAACGTCTTCCTCGTCACGGGCCTTCAGAACAATGGCACCGGTGGGGAGCGGCTCGATCACCGCCGGAGCGGGCTTCTCCTCCTCAGCGGTCTCGACCTCTTCGTCGACCTCGGAAGCGTCGAGATCGATCTCGTCCTCCGCGCTCTTCTTCGCCGCGCGCTTGGTCTTCGTCGCAGCAGCCTTCTTCGTCGCGGCCGGCTTCTTCGCAGCGGCTGCCGTCTTCTTGGTTCCTGCCTTCTTTCGCGGAGCCGCCGCGGTCTCGGTCATATCACCGGCCTCCTCGGTCTCGACAGCCTTCTTCTTGGCATCAGCAGTGGATGCGGGAGTTGTGGTCGTGGTTGCAGTTGCCACGCAGCCGCCTCTCTCGTTTCAGATTTCGGCCTGTGCCGCCGACGAAACCGTCGACGAGTGCTCACAGCATGAAAACCCATGTCAAGCCCGGCGTATTCCCGCGGAACGAGAAGCGTGACCGGATTGCATGGGCAGCACCTCAATTATTGCACGTCTGCGCGGAAGATCTTGTCAGCCTCAGGTCGAGGTGATATTTTTCCGGGTCCGCCGTCACTTCGAACTCGATTCGTCGCCCCCTCCGCGCCGCCGATGCTCGGCGAGATACCGCTCGAGCTCACTCGCCAGCTGATCGGCAGTGGGTATTGATCCGTCCTCGGAGACCAGAGGTGAACGCGGGCTCTGATCCTCCATATACGCGTCGTACCGCTGTTCGAGCGTGCGAACCATCTCCGCGGACTCCTCGTTCTCCGCGATCTGAGTGTCTACCTGCGCGTTGAACTGACGGGCGAGTCGCCGTACGTCATCGGTCGGGAGAATGAGCCCGGTCGCCGCCATGATGCCGTCGAGGGCTGCGAACAGGGCGTCGGGGTACTCGGTGTTGGCGAGGTAATGGGGAATCAGCAGAGCGAAACCCGCCACCTCCTCCCCCAGGCTGTGCAGCCGGTACTCGAGCACGTGAGAAGAAGAGGCGGAGAGCTTGGTCGTGGGCTTCCACACCGATCTCGCCTCGATGAGATCATCGCGGGTGCCGCTCACCGTGGTCGAGATCGGCCTCGTGTGCGGCACGGGCATCGGGATGGCATGCGACCACACCGTGATGGACACCTCGAACTCATGCACCAGCAGGAGTACGGTGTCGATGAACTGCTCCCAGCGGAAGTCGGGCTCGTAGCCGCTGAGCAGCAGGAATGGCGCTCCCAGCTCGTCGTGCAGCAGGGAGAGCGTCAGCTCTTCCGGAGAGTAGTCGACGAAATGATCCTCATCGAAGGTGATCACCGGGCGCCGAGCCCGGTAGTCGAGCAGCAGGTCCGCGTTGAAACGCACCAGTTCCTCGGGTTCGCAATGCTGCCACAGATACTCCTCGAGCTGGGCGATCGCTCCTCCGGCATCCGATAGTCCCTGCATCGCGACGACGAGCGGGAGCCCACGAGGCACCCGAGCGCGGCGTTCGGCGTAGTCTGCGGAGAAGATCGAATCGGTCACTCCTCCATCCTACGAACGCCGCGCGGCGCTTCAGCCGTTTCCGTCACGCCCACAGCGAAACGCGCCACGGTGATCCGCGCAGTCGCAGGTGTAGTCTGGACGAAGCGCGCCCGCCATCTCATGGCTGCGCTTCACATTGCGAGCTTTCCGAGGGAGACCCCACTTGGCCGATCAGCAGTTTGACATCGTAGTTCTCGGCGGCGGCAGCGCCGGTTACGCCGCAGCGATCCGCGCAACGCAGTTGGGATACAGCGCCGCGGTCATCGAGAAGGACAAGCTCGGCGGCACCTGCCTGCACCGCGGTTGCGTGCCGACGAAGGCACTGCTCCACTCCGCGGAGATCGCGGACGTCGCGCGCGAAGGCGAAGCGTACGGGGTGAGCTCGAGCGTCTCGGGCATCGACATCGCCGGAGTCACCCGATTCCGCGAGAAGCTCGTCGCGAGCAAGTACAAGGGGCTGCAGGGCCTCCTCAAGGCGAACAAGATCACGGTCATCGAGGGCGAAGGAAAGCTGGTCGCCTCCGATGCGGTGCAGGTGGGCTCGGAGCGCATCGTCGGCAAGCACATCGTGCTCGCCACGGGTTCGTTCTCACGTTCGCTTCCCGGCCTCGACATCGAGGGCCGGGTCATCACGAGCGAGCAGGCGCTCGAGCTCCAGGAGATTCCGAAGCGCGTGGTCATCCTCGGCGGCGGTGTGATCGGAGTCGAGTTCGCGAGTGTCTGGAAGTCCTTCGGGGCGGAGGTGACCATCATCGAGGGTCTCCCCCACCTGGTCCCGAATGAGGAGGAGTCGATCTCGAAGCAGCTCGAGCGCGCCTTCCGCAAGCGCGGCATCGACTTCAAGCTCGGCGTTCGCTTCAAGTCGGTCTCGCAGACTTCGGAGAGCGTCACGGTGACGCTCGAAGACGGCGCGACGGTCGACGCCGACTATCTGCTCGTCGCCGTGGGGCGCGGTCCTGTCACACAGGGGCTCGGGTTCGAAGAGGTCGGGATCGAGATGGATCGCGGATTCGTGCTCGCGAACGAGCATCTCGAGACGAATGTCTCGGGGGTCTACGCCATTGGAGACATCGTCCCCGGTCTGCAGCTCGCGCATCGCAGCTACCAGCAGGGCATCTTCGTTGCAGAGCAGATCGCGGGCCTCAATCCCGTCACGGTGCAGGACGCCAATATCCCGAAGATCACCTACTGCGATCCCGAGGTCGCCTCGGTCGGACTCACCGAGGCGAAGGCGAAGGAGCAGTACGGAGAGGATCAGGTGACGTCGTACGAGTACAACCTGGCGGGCAATGCGAAGAGCTCGATCCTCGGCACTGCCGGCACCGTGAAAGCAGTGCGTGTCAACGACGGTCCAGTCGTGGGAGTGCACATGATCGGCGCGCGCGTCGGCGAGCTCGTCGGCGAAGCGCAGCTCATCGTCAACTGGGAGGCGTACCCGGAGGACGTGGCACCGTTCGTCCACGCGCACCCCACGCAGAACGAGACCATCGGTGAGACCATGCTGAAGCTCGCCGGCAAGCCGCTGCACGCGATCTGAACGCGGCACAGAGATTGAACAACGAACGGAGAAATGCACGATGAGTGAATCGGTGGTCCTCCCCGCGCTGGGCGAGAGTGTGACCGAAGGGACGGTGACTCGTTGGCTGAAGAACGTCGGCGACTCCGTCGAGGTCGATGAGCCCTTGCTCGAGGTGTCGACGGACAAGGTCGACACCGAGATTCCGTCGCCCGTCGCCGGGGTTGTCGAGGAGATCCTCGTGCAGGAGGATGAGACCGCCGAGGTCGGTGCCGTCCTGGCCAAGGTCGGAGATGGCAACGGATCCGGAGACTCCGAGCCTGCAGGCGATTCCGCAGCACCCGCAGCCGAAGCGGCGCCGGAGCAGGAGCAGGCCCAGCCGAGCCAGCACCAGCAGCAGAGCGAGCCGGAGCCTCAGTCGCAGGCGGCGTCCACGTCTGGCGGCGATGGTGCCAGCTCGTCGGGAGACTCGCAGAGCGTCGTGCTCCCGTCGTTGGGAGAGAGCATCACCGAGGGAACGGTGACGCGCTGGTTGAAGAGCGTGGGCGATTCCGTGGAGGTGGACGAGCCCCTGCTGGAGGTGTCCACCGACAAGGTCGATACCGAGGTGCCCTCCCCGATCGCGGGCGTGGTGCAGGAGATCCTCGTTCAGGAGGATGACACGGTCGAGGTCGGCGGCGAGCTCGCACGGATCGGCAGCGGCGCTCCCGCATCGAGTTCGGACTCGGCGCCCTCTGCCGAGGACACGAACTCGGCAGGGGAGGCGCAGCCGAAGGCCGACGCCCAGCAGGAGGCGGCGCCTCAGCAGCAGGAAGCACCTCAGCAGGAAGCACCTCAGCAGGAAGCACCTCAGCAGGAGGCTCCTTCCGCCCCTGCTTCGGCCGGCGCCGCGGGGTACGAGAAGCCCGCTCCCTCCGACGAGCAGGCTGACTCCGCGCCGAAGGCCCCTGCAGCCTCCTCGCCCGCAGCGGAGGCGCCGGTCGCGAGCTCGGCAGAGCCTTCGGATTCGAACGCCGGATACGTCACTCCCATCGTGCGCAAGCTCGCACACGAGCACAATGTCGATCTGTCGTCGGTGACCGGTTCCGGCGTGGGCGGACGCATCCGCAAGGAGGACGTACTGGCCGCGGCGGAACGTGCTTCGTCCGCTCAGACCGCTCCTTCGGCCGCACCGGCCCAGGCCGCCGCCGCGCCGGAGGTCTCGGAGCTCCGCGGTACCTCGCAGAAGATGAGCCGTCTGCGCAAGGTCATCGCCGAGCGCGCCGTCGCCTCGCTGCAGAGCACCGCACAGCTGACGACGGTCGTCGAGGTCGACGTGACCCGCATCGCGCAGCTGCGCCAGGCGAAGAAGGACGAGTTCCTCCAGAAGTCGGGGTCGAAGCTCTCCTTCCTCCCGTTCTTCGCACTCGCCGCGGCTGAAGCGCTTCGCACCTACCCGATCATCAACGCCACTGTCGACGGGGACTCGATCACCTACCCCTCGACGGAGAACATCAGCATCGCCGTGGATACCGAGCGCGGTTTGCTGACGCCGGTGCTTCGCGATGCGGGATCGAAGAACCTGAGTGAGATCTCGGGCGAGATCGCCGACCTCGCAGCGCGTACGCGCGACAACAAGTTGACGCCGGACGAGCTCAGCGGAGGAACGTTCACGCTGACCAACACCGGTTCCCGCGGCGCGCTCTTCGACACACCGCTCGTCTTCCTCCCGCAGGTCGCCATCCTGGGTACCGGCGCCGTGGTGAAGAAGCCGGTCGTCATCTCGGGCCCAGAGGGCGACTCCATCGCGGTTCGCTCGACGGTCTACCTCGCGCTGTCCTACGATCATCGCATCGTCGACGGCGCGGATGCTGCTCGTTTTCTCACGCAGGTGCGCGAGCGCCTGGAGGGCGGCCAGTTCGAGGCGAATCTCGGTATCTAACCGTGCTGTGGCCGAGGAGCCGCGGACATCACTCGTGATGGCCGCGGCTCCTCGCTGTTCGAGTCGAACGTCGCATGCGACATCGGCGACCGAACGCGTGAGGACCGAGCCGGAGCCGGCGTGATCCTCCGTTCGATCGCCGCGACGACCGCGTCTCGCGCCGTATCGACTCGCCAGGCGGCACCCCGGCGCTCCAGCTCCGCGATCGCCTGGTCGACTGCATCGCCGATGAGGCTTGCAGCGCCCGACGTATCTGCCTTCTCGATCATGCGCGTGAGCTCGTGACGCGGGACACCGAGCGCCGCGCAGCCGGCGTCGTGGCCTCCGGAGCGATGCCGGCGCTCCGCACCCGGAGGAACACCGCATCGTCCGTGCGCGCGACGATCGAAGCCGTCGTCCACCCACTCGAGTACGCATCGGGCGAGCTGCGCCGCACCGCCCGCTCGACGACCGGACGAAGTTCTCGACCTCGGGCGCATCGCATTCTCCTCATCTCGTGACGGTTTCGCTGCACCGGAGCAACGCTTCACGGCTGCACTACTGAGTCTGCATTGCATCGCGATTGACGAGGTGCCTGTGCGTCGAATTTGTGGACAGCGACGCGCGACGTTGCTCGAACAGGGAGTTGTGAGCGAAGACGCTCGGGACCACCGCACTGGAGCGTCATTCTTCAGACGCGGGCCACGGTATCCTGGATGCATGGCAGCAGAGAAGGCGAAGCGCAACGGACGTATTCGGCAGATGTTCGAGATCTATCGCACCACGAAGGTGCACGATACGAACCTGCCGTGGATCCTGCTTCTCTGCTTCGTAGCGCCGATCGTTGTCGCGGTGCTGCTCGCCTGGCTGCTCCCCGGAAGCTGGTTGTCGTGGGTCCTGTGGCCCGTGACCGGCGTGCTCGTCGGAATTCTGCTCGTCATGATCGTGCTCGGACGTCGGGCAGAGCGCACTGCATACAATCAGATCGAGGGTCGCCCCGGAGCCGTCGGTGCGGTGGTGCAGAGCGCGCTGCGCCGATCATGGCGCGGTTCGGAGACGCCCATCGCCATCAACCGCAACCAGGACGCGGTCTACCGCGTCGTCGGCCGCGGCGGAGTCGTGCTCATCTCGGAAGGGTCGCGGCAGCGCACCCAGCGAATGGCGGCAGATGAGGAGCGCAAGGTCAAGCGCGCACTGCGCAACGTCGAGGTCGTGCATCTCTACGTCGGCCCCGACGGCGATGGCGTTCCCCTCGCAAAGCTCTCCCGCACGCTCGTCAAGCTGAAGCCCGTGATGAGCCGTGCGGAGGTCGGAGCGGTCTATACGCGCCTGTCCTCGCTGCAGAACTCTCCGGTCGGCATCCCGAAGGGCATGGACCCGAACCGCGTACGCTCGCAGCGACCGCGCTGACCCATGCCTTCGTCAACGCCGCAGCGCTTCGGCGAGCTCAAGCCGAGCGAGTGGCCCGGGGAGCGTCTCGGACTCCCGGACGAGGGACCGCGCTCGGTGGCGCGGGTCGGTCGACGGGTCGTGGCGATCCTCATCGACTGGGGCCTCGCCGCCCTCCCCGCGTACTTCCTCATCGGCGGGAGGCATCCCGAACTGTGGAATGTGCTGATCTTCGCACTGCTGCAGATCGTGTTCATTCCGACGATCGGCGGCTCGCTCGGTCACCGCGTCATGGGACTCAGGGTCGTACCGATCACGGGCGGCTGGGTGGGGGTCTGGCGACCGGTGGTGCGCACGGCGCTCCTCTGCCTCGTGATTCCTGTGCTCGTCTGGGATTCGGATCAGCGCGCATTCCACGACAAGATCGCGGGCACCGTGCTGATTCGCGCGTGACGTTCACCCACCGAGAACGACGTCGAGTGAACGCCGTGTAACATCCGCGAAACACACGACTCATGGTTTTGAAATCATGCTCGCGTAAGGTGGAATCACACGATCGGCGCGGTGAAGATCCGATATCCGCGGCCGAAATGAACCCGAGGAGCAGAATGTTCACCACCCCGCAGGAAGTCATCGACTTCATCAAGGAAACCGATGTGAAGTTCGTCGACATCCGCTTCACCGATCTCCCCGGGGTGCAGCAGCACTTCAACATCCCCGCAGCGACGGTCGATGCCGATTTCTTCGAGGTCGGGCAGATGTTCGACGGATCGTCCATCCGTGGGTTCGCGGGTATCGCGGAGTCCGACATGCAGCTGATCCCAGACGTGTCCACGGCGTACCTGGATCAGTTCCGCGCAGAGCGCACCCTCATCGTCATCTGCGACATCTTTAACCCCCGCACGGGCGAGATCTACTCGAAGGATCCCCGTCAGGTGGCGAAGAAGGCCGAGCAGTATCTCGCCTCGACCGGAGTTGCAGACACCGCGTTCTTCGCTCCCGAAGCCGAGTTCTACATCCTCGATTCGGTCCGCTACGAGACGACGCCCCGCCGCACGATGTACGAGATCGACTCGGAGGAGGCGAGCTGGAACTCGGCGCGCGAGATCGAGGGCGGAAACCTCGGCAACACGACGCGCGAGAAGGGCGGCTACTTCCCCGTCTCCCCCGTCGACAAGCAGGCGGATCTGCGCGACGACATCTCGCTGCGACTCATCGAGGCAGGGTTGCAGCTCGAGCGCTCCCACCACGAGGTCGGCGCTCCGGGCCAGGCCGAGATCAACTATCGGTTCGACACGCTCGTGAAGGCAGCAGACGATGTGCTCAAGTTCAAGTACGTCGTGAAGAACACGGCCGAGCTCTGGGGCAAGACGGCGACCTTCATGCCGAAGCCCGTCTTCGGTGACAACGGGTCGGGAATGCACACGCACATGTCGCTGTGGAAGGGCGGCGAGCCCCTCTTCTACGACGAGAACGGCTACGCGCAGCTCTCCGACATCGCACGCTGGTACATCGGCGGCATCCTCCACCACGCACCGGCGCTGCTCGCCTTCACCAACCCGACGATCAACAGCTACCGTCGCCTGGTGAAGGGGTACGAGGCCCCGGTCAATCTCGCGTACTCGGCGGGCAACCGCTCCGCCGCCGTCCGCATCCCGCTCACGGGGTCGAACCCGAAGGCGAAGCGCATCGAGTTCCGCGCACCCGATGCTTCGGGCAACCCGTACCTGGCGTTCGCTGCGCAGATGATGGCGGGCCTCGACGGAATTCGGAACCGCATCGAGCCGATGGACCCGATCGACAAGGATCTCTACGAGCTGCCCCCCGAGGAGGCCAAGAACATTCCTCAGGTACCCGGTTCGCTCGAGGAGGCTCTGGACGCGCTCGAAGCCGACCACCAGTTCCTGCTCGAGGGCGACGTCTTCACGGAAGAGCTCGTCGAGACCTGGATCGCCTACAAGCGCGAGGCCGAGATCGCTCCGATGGCGCTGCGCCCGCACCCCTTCGAGTTCGAGCTCTACTACGGCGTGTAAGTCACCCGACTTCGGGAAGGCGTTCACTACGCCGAAACGACCGGCACTGCGTTTGAAGCGCCCCTCGCGACGATCTGTCGCGAGGGGCGCTTCGCTGCGCTCTGACAAAGCAGATGAAACGAGCTCTCCAGATGCGTACTGCCCGCATGCTCCGGCGTGACGACTGGGTGCAGCTCAGTGCGCGTCATCGAAGTGCAGCGCCGCTCTCGACCGGAATCGAAGCGTTTCAGATGGACACGACGCGAGAGGTGAATGCCAGGCTTGACGAGAAGCTGTGCGTCCGATGCCCGTCGTCGCTTCCGGGAAGAACAGCATGCTGCCGATGACGAAGAGACGCTACTCTCCACCCTGGGACAATGTCGACACGTCAACTCGAGCGCGGGCAAGAATCAGCGGTTCCTTCCGTCAAGCTCAGTACGTTCGATAGCAGCTCCCCTGCCGCCGAACTCCGGCGAAGAATCTACGCTCATTGTGAGTTGCATTGCACCGCTGACCATCGGGCGCGGGTCCGACACCTGCGGCTGATTGCGTGGCGAGTCCAAGCTGCGCCGAGCTTGGATGCTCGCCGAAACAGAGTCGGCATTCAAACTTCGGTGTGGCGCCGTACAGACGGAGAATCCGTACATAGCGCGGAGCACATCCGGACTCGTCGCGTGTTTCGTTCCAGCGATGCTGAACGTCCACCAATATCATGCTGGCTCGGGCTCAGGAGACTTACTTTTGTAGCGCACCAAGGTTGTGCCGAGTAACAAAGGAGTTGTGAGAATGCGTCACAGAACAAAGAGGTTCACTGTCTGCGTCGCTGCTGCCAGTTTGTTGGCGACAGCGAGTATCGCTGGAACCGCGCCGGCCTTTGCGGAAACAGGGCTTGTCGAGCTCCCCCAGGTGGTTCAGGGGGATGCGCCGCCTGACCCGGTTTTGGCGCACCTGGAAGAGATTGCTCGGACGCAGACGGATGCCGAAATTGACCAGATAGTCAATTCCGGCATGCCTGCCGAGCTCTTGGTCGATACAAGTGGTGACGATTGGGAGATCACTGCCGCTGTGGTGAAGCGAGCGGCGACTGGTCGAGCTCTCAGCCAATCGGGGCCGGGGTGTTCGGGAACGAGCATGTGCTTGAAGAACACGAAACCCTACGGGTTCGTCGGTTCCGGAACGTTGAAGCGACAGTTCGCAAACGTGAACTACATTGCGGCCGGTGACAGGAAAGGTAATTCTCTGACCCGATCAGGTAAAGGAGTTGTCCTCAACTAGGGCATCGCTATGAACCTCTCCCCCAAGGTGGAGTTCGTGCAGATCTCTCGATAATCCGTCTGACGGTCAAAACAGACTTCTTCTCACGAGGCAGCCAGCTCCCAGCGGCTCCGCGGAGCGCCCACGTACTCACCTGCGTGGGCGCTTTCACATGTCCGGCCAGCCCTTGGGGCCGATTTTGCGCCAACCTCGGTCGCCTGGCGACACACCTGGCTCACCGTGAGGAAGCGACTCACCCTAAAGGGGGATCGCTGGGCGCGCGCAGGTACAGTGCGACGGCGTCGTCGCTCTGCGTCGAAGGGACTAGGACTCGAGTTCGTCCTCGAACTCGGCGCCGTCTTCGGTGAGCAGCGCCTCGAGGAACCTTTGCAAATACTGCATAACAATCAGATTACGCTTCCTGAGCGGTTTCTGCGAGCGTTTTCGGTGAACAGCGTCCGAACGGCGGATTGCCTCAGGTCAACGGGAACCGTGCGTCGTCCTCGTATCCGAAGAACTCGCGCTCGAACACTGCCCGCGCTCGTCGCGAGACCGCGAACCACCGCTCCTCGAGCTCCGACGTGTGCGATCGTGACACGCCGAGCACCCCGGCGATTCCCGCGAGATCGTTCCACCCGGTGGGGAGGGAATCCGAAGACCGTCCGGTCCAGAGCTTCAGGGCCGTCCGGGCGCGACTCGCGAACCGCCAGGAGTCGAGCAACTGCTCCCCCTCCTTGACCGGAAGGAGGCCTTCAGCACTCGCTGCCCGAAGGGCCGCGACGGTCGACACCGTCCGCAGGGCCGGATGCGCAGCGCCGTGTCTCAATTGCAGAAGCTGCACGAGCCATTCGACGTCGCTGATGCCACCGGGCCCGAGTTTCAGATGCCGCTTCGGGTCGGCGCCGCGCGGCAGTCGCTCGGATTCGACCCGCGCTTTGATCCGCCGCACCTCCCGCACCTGCGCGTCCCCGAACTGCTCGGGATACCGAATCTCATCGGCGAGCGCGACGAAGTCGGCGCCGAGTTGCGCATCCCCGGCGACGGGGCGTGCACGGAGCAGCGCTTGCGCCTCCCAGGCGACAGACCATCGGTCGTAGTATGCGCGGTACGCATCGAGGCTCCGCACGAGCGGGCCGTTCTTGCCCTCCGGGCGAAGATCGAAGTCGAGGTCAACCGGGAACCGAGGGTCGGCGACCGCGCGCCGGAGCTCCGAGATGAGTCGGGTCGCTTCTCGGGCGGCGCGATCGCTTGCGACATCCGCCGGCGCTCGGAACACCGCGATGAGATCGATGTCGGATGCGAACCCGAGCTCGCGCCCGCCGTAGCGGCCCATACCGATCAGGGCCAGCTCGATGGGCACGGGCGACCCGGCAGCGTCACCCGACGGGATCGTATTCGCACCGTAGGGAGCGGTCCCCCCGCGCAGGGCGAGCAGCAGCGCGTCGAGCAGTGCGGTGTGCGCGGCGTCCAACCCCTCGGCGACCGCGACGTCGTCGATGACCCCGACCAGCCGCCCCATCGCGAGGCGCAGCACTTCTCTCCGGTGCACTGCCCGGAGCGCGACCGCGGACGAGTCGATGCCGGTCCTGCGCGACGCAATGGCCCGCATCTCGTCGAACAGCACCTGCAGCTTCATCGGCTGCAACGACGCATCCCGCTCCAACCAGGCGACAGCCTCGGGAATGGACTCGAGCAGTTCGGCCGCGTAGCGGGAGTTCGAGAGCACGCGAGTAAGGCGCTCCGCGGCTTCGGTTCCGTCACGGAGCAGGCGCAGGTACCAGGGCGTCTCCCGATTCGCCTCGCTCACGCGTCGGAACGCGAGCAGTCCGAAGTCGGGATCGGTGCCGTCGGAGAGCCATTGCAGCAGCACCGGCATGAGATTGCGCTGGATCATGGAGCGTCGCGACGTGCCGCGCGTGAGCGCAGCCATGTGGCGCATGGCGCCGTCAGGATCCCGGAAGCCGATGCTCGCAAGTCGTGCTCTCGCGGCGTTGCTCCCGAGCACCAGCTCCTCGTCGGGGAGCGAGGCGACCGCGCTCAGCAGTGGGGCGTAGAAGATCTTGAGGTGCAGCTGACGCACCTCCCGCTTCCTCGCGTTCCAGCGCGAGTACAGTTCCTCAGCCGACGGTGCGAGGCCGGTCGCGCGGGCGAGCACGCGGAGGGCCTGCTCATCGGTCGGCATCAGCGCGGTGCGACGCAAATCGCGCAGCTGCAGTCGGTGCTCGAGTACGCGCAGGAAGCGGTAGTCCGCGGCGAGGCGGTCGCCGTCGACGCGCGCGATGTATCCCCCGTCGACGAGGGCTCGCAGTGCGGGGAGCGTGCCGGCCCGATGCAGGCTCTCGTCGTACTGCCCGTGCACGAGCTGCAGCAATTGCACGCTGAACTCGATGTCGCGGAGGCCGCCCGGCCCCAGCTTCAGCTGCACCTCGAGATCGTCATCGGCGATGTGCTCGGTGACGCGTTCTCGCATCCGCTGCACGGAGCCGACGAAGTCCTCGCGCGACGACGACGCCCACACCAGCTCGCGCGTCGCGGCGACGAATTGCGAGGCCAGCTCCAGGTCGCCGGCGAGCGGTCGCGCCTTGAGCAGCGCCTGGAACTCCCAGGCCTTCGCCCACCGGTCGTAGTAGCTGCGCATGGAACCGAGCGTGCGCACGAGCGGGCCGTGGCGCCCTTCGGGTCGGAGGTTCGCGTCGAGCTGCCACAGCGGAGGCTCCAGCGCCGGGTCGTGAATGCCGCGCATCACCTCGCTCGCGAGACGAGTTCCGACGCGGATTAGCAGGTCGTCGTCCAGGGCATCGGCATCTGCGCTCTCCACGACGAAGATCACGTCGACATCGGACACCACATTGAGTTCTTCTGCGCCGCACTTGCCCATGGCGACGATCCCCAGTCGGAGAGCGTTCAACCGCTCCTTCGCGACCGGAGGCCCGGAGGTTCCGGCGGCCAGGGTGGCTCTCGCGACGCTGAGCGACGCATCGATCGCGGCGGCGGCGAGCCCGGAGAGCGACTTTGCGACTTCCTCGAACACGCCCTCCGCGTTGCCCGAACGGCCCGCGTACAGGTCGAAGAGCATGAGCTGCGCGAGCAACTCCCGGTAGCGCGTGCGCAGCGCGATCCAGCCCGCGTCAGCAGCCAGCGTCTCCCCGGTCTCGTCATCGACCACCGCTGCCAGCAACTGCGCACGCGCGTCCGACGCGGACACCACCGCTCCCCCTCGGCGCAGAGTATTGGCGAGGCGGGTGGGATGCCTGTCGAAGAAGTCGCCGAGCGCGGGAGACGCACCGACGAGTACGCACAGGCGCTCGAAATCATCGAAATCGATCGCTGCGAGCACGTCGCGGTGATGCTCCGAGAGCTGGCGCACGCGGTGCAGTGCGGCATCCGGATCAGCGGCCGCCGCGAAACCGTCGAGCAACGGATCGATCGGCTGCTTCAGCCGCTCGGCGAGCTCCGTCAGCGCGTCACGGGCTTCGGCGAGGTCTTGGAACCCGGCACGCGCGATCGCTGAGAGTGAGACCGTGGATTGCTCGCGCGCCATTCGTCCAGCGTACTGGGGTCAGATCGTGTCGAGCATCGACGAGAGCTCGTACGGCGTCACCTGGCTGTGGTACTCGGCGACCTCCCGGCGCTTGTCGCGGATGAAGTAGGCGAAGACCTGCTCACCCAGCGTCTCCGCGACCAATTCCGAGCGCTCCATCACGGCGAGCGCGTGATCGAGGCTCGCGGGCAACGGGTCGAAGCCCATCGCGCGGCGCTCGCCGTCGCTCAGCGCCCAGACGTTGTTCTCGGCCTCGGGCGGGAGCTCGTACTCCTCGCGGATTCCCTTCAGACCGGCTGCGAGGAGCATCGAGAACCCGAGGTACGGGTTCACCGCGCTGTCCATGCCGCGATACTCGACTCGCGCCGCATCCCCCTTGCCCGGCTTGTACATCGGCACGCGCACCAGGGCGGAACGGTTGTTGTGACCCCAGCTCACGAACGACGGAGCCTCGTCGCCGCCCCAGAGCCGCTTGTACGAGTTGATGTACTGGTTCGTCACCGCGGTGATCTCAGGCGCGTGCCGCAGAAGGCCCGCAATGAAGCGACGACCGGTCTGCGAGATCTGGTAGCGGGCTCCCGGATCGTAGAACGCGTTCGTATCGCCCTCGAGCAGCGACAGGTGGGTGTGCATGCCCGAACCCGGCTGCCCCGCGAGCGGCTTCGGCATGAAGGTGGCGTGCACTCCTTGCGCGATCGCGACCTCCTTCACCACGGTGCGGAAGGTCATGATGTTATCGGCCGTCGTCAGCGCGTCCGCGTACCGGAGGTCGATCTCGTTCTGCCCGGGTCCGGCCTCGTGATGACTGAACTCCACGGAGATGCCGAGCTCCTCGAGCATGTTGACGCTCTCGCGTCGGAAGTCATGGGCCGTTCCGCCGGGAACGTTGTCGAAGTACCCCGCGCGGTCCACCGGCACCGGCCCGCCGTTGTCGAACTCCTTCGACTTCAGCAGATAGAACTCGATCTCGGGGTGGGTGTAGAAGGTGAACCCCTGCTCGGCGGCGGTGGCGAGCGTGCGCTTCAGCACGTTCCGCGGATCGGCGACAGCCGGCTCCCCGTTCGGCGTATTGATGTCGCAGAACATCCGCGCCGTCGGCGAGGTCTGACTGCGCCACGGCAGCAGCTGGAACGTCGACGGATCGGGAACGGCCAGCAGGTCCGACTCGTATGCTCGCGTCAAGCCCTCGATCGCCGAGCCGTCGAACCCGATTCCCTCGCTGAACGCGCCTTCGACCTCGGCGGGCGCGAGCGCGACCGACTTCAGCGTGCCGGAGACATCGCTGAACCAGAGTCGAACGAACCTGACACCGCGCTCCTCGATGGTGCGCAGAACAAAATCGCGCTGCTTGCTCACGCCTACTCCGTTCGTCGTTGCTGCGTCCCGGCGCGGTGCGCGCCATGAGTGCGCACCGCCTCCGCCGATGGGCTCAGACTATCTCCTGACCGTGACAATCGTGTTACGAGGGAGTCAGTCTTCCGCCGCTTCCTCTTCACGCCACTTGCGGGCGCGCTCGGCCACGATGTCGTCGGCTCGTGCGGCTTCCTCACGCGTCGCGAACGGGCCGATGCGGTCGACCGAAAGCGACTGCGGGCCCTCCTCGACCTGCCCGGTGCGAGAGTTGAACCAGTACGTGTCGGCAGGATCCTCGATGCCCCACTCCTGCTTGCTCATTTCGGCCTCCACTCAGCGCTCGCGCGCTCTCGATGACGTCTGCGCCCGGCTCTCCGATGCGCACTTCTAGACTAGAGCCATGCCCTTCGACGCACACGGACGCCTGGTTCCCGGTACCCGGCCCGCTCCTCGCACGGTTCCGAGTGCGATCGCCCGGCCGCCCTACGTGGGGCTGATGACGCCGCCCGCGTACACCGGCGACAACACGTACTCGCCCGATGAAGTCGCGCGCATCCGCGCCGCCGGGCGCATCGCCTCTGGCGCGCTCGACGCGGTGGGTGACGCGGTCCGTCCCGGCGTGACGACAGCTGAGCTGGATCGCGTCGCGCACGAGTTCGTCGTTGCGCACGGCGCCTACCCGTCGACGCTCGGGTATCGCGGCTTCCCCGCTTCGTCGTGCACCTCGGTGAACGAGGTCATCTGCCACGGCATCCCCGACGACACCGCGCTGCGCGACGGAGACCTGGTGAACGTCGACGTCACCGCCTATCTCGACGGCTTCCACGGCGACACCAATCGGACCTATCGGGTGGGCCGGGTCGCCGAGGAGGTCGACCTGCTCGTCGAGCGCACGCACGAAGCGATGATGCGCGGCATCCGCGCCGCGAAGCCCGGTCGAGCGGTGAACGTGATCGGTCGCGTCATCGAGACGTACGCGAAGCGCTTCGGCTACGGGGTCGTGCGCGATTTCACCGGGCACGGAGTGGGCTCGTCCTTCCACACCGGGCTGATCATCCCTCACTACGACTCGGCCCCCGCCTACGACGACGTCATCAAGCCAGGCATGGTCTTCACGGTCGAGCCGATGCTCACGCTCGGCACGCACGAGTGGGAGCAGTGGGACGACGACTGGACGGTGGTCACGCGCGACCGCAGCATCACCGCGCAGTTCGAGCACACCGTGCTGATCCGTGAAGACGGCTTCGAACTGCTCACCATGTCCGACTCTGCATAACCTCCCACAGGGCGGCTGACCGGAGGGCGGTCGCGGAGCCCTCCCTGCAGCAGGCCGGGCGACGGGGGTGGAATGGGCCGGATCATACGCCGGGTTCTGTTCCGGCCGGCGAACCGGCCGGCGACGACCATCTCTCTCGGAGTACCGTTGCCGGCACCCTCCAGCGGCCTACCCGAGGACTCGGCGGGGCGCGTCATCATCCTCTGTCTGGCCTTGCTCCGAACGAGGTTTACCTGGCCGCCCGTGTCGCCACGGACGCCGGTGGTCTCTTACACCACCCTTTCAGCCTTACCCGACGCGGCGAGCCGCATCGGGCGGTCTACTCTCTGTTGCACTTTCTCGCGGGTTGCCCCGGGTGGGCGTTACCCACCGTTCTCCCCTGCGGAGCCCGGACGTTCCTCGGCGATCCCGTTGCCGAAGCCGCGGGATCGACGCGATCGTCTCACCGACCCATTCCAGTGATCAGCTTACTCGACGCCGCTCACTCGTCTTCGACGCGCACGAGGATCGCGCCCGTTCCGGGGCAGAACACAATCTCATCGGGCGCCGCAGCCCTGATGCCGCTCAACTCCGCCGGAGCGAGCGCCATGTTGCTCGCCTCGGAGACGTTTCCCCGCAGACGGGCCGCGCCGATCCCCACCCGCTTGCGGATCTCCTCGTAGAGCCCGAGCACGTCCCGCTGCAGCTCCGCGGCGACACCGGCGCGCTCCTCCGCGTTCGATGCGAGATCCCGGTCGATGCGCTGCTCGGCCTCCGTAATGCGAGCCTCGATGTCGACCCGTCGAGCGTCGACACCCGCGAACAGCTCCTCGGCCGACGAGAATGCTCGCTGAGCACGCTCCTGCGCCTCCATGAGCTCGAGCTCGCGGTCCTCGAGCTCCGACTGACGTCGGGTGAGCGCCTCGAGCTCGGATTGCAGCGCCTGGGCTTCCTTGCTCGACGTGCTCGCCGACAGCAGTTGCTCGTCGCGGTCTCGTCGCTGCTGCACGAGTACGACATCGGCCTCGATGCGCTCGAGATCCGCGTTCTGCGTGTCCAGCTCACGCTGCGCCGCCATGAACTTCGCTCTCGCCTCGGCGGCGTCACCGCTCAGCCCGGTGAGCTCTTCGCGCTCGGGCAGCGTCGCGCGTCTGCGTCGAAGCCGCGCGATCGTGTTGTCGAGGTCTTGGAGATCGAGCAGGAGTCGCTGCTGCCGCGGGCTGGCCTTCATGGACGCCAGCCTACCGCCACCGCCCGTTCCGGGTCTCACGCAGAACGAGCGCCGACCGAGAACGACCACGGGTCGGTGCGAATGCCGCTGACTCTGAATTCGACCCCCGGGAGGCGCTCGGACAGGCGCGCTGCGGCGCCCTCGAGCCACAGCGATTCACTCGCCCAGTGCGCGACGTCGACGAGCGCGGGCCCGTCTGCGACTGCGGCGGTCTCCACGGCTTCCTGCGCGGGGTGATGCCGCAGGTCCGACGTGAGGTAGACGTCGGCGGCGCGCACGAGCGGGTGGTCCAGCAGGCTGTCGCCGGCGCCTCCGAGGAGCGCAACGCGCTGCACCATGCGATCCGGATCGCCGGAGACCCGCACGCCGGAGACCGTCGACGGCATCTTCGCCGCGACCCGGGTGGCGAAGTCGCGCAGCGTCTCCGGGGCAGGAAGCGTGCCGACGCGGCCGATGCCGACCTTCGGGTCGGAAGCGTGCGGCACGATCGGCGCGCTCTCACCGAGTCCGAGGCGTTCGGCGATCACGTCGGAGACGCCGCCGACCGGTTGATCGGCGTTCGTGTGCTCAGCGAGGAGGGCGCATCCGCCTCGGATCAGCCGGGCGAGCAGCGCCCCCTTCGCCGTGTCCTCGGCGAGGGTGTGCACGCCGCGGAGCAGCAGCGGATGATGGGTCAGCAGCGCATCCGCACCCCAGTCGAGCGCCTCGGTCACCGTCGCATCCACCGCGTCGACCGCGAGGAGGACGCGCCTCAGCGGCGCCGCATCGGCACCCGAGACGAGCCCGACGCGGTCCCACGACTCGGCGAGTGCGGCCGGCCACAGCTCTTCGGCGACCGACCTCAGATCGGCGAGTGCGAGCGATCCCGGGTCTTCTGACACGGCCTACCTCCTCAGCAGCTTGCGGGCGATGATGTTGCCGAGCAGCTGCACCAGCTGCACGATCACGATGATGAGCAGTACGGCGGCCCAGGTCACCCACGGGTTGAACTGCCGGTACCCGTACTGGAGCGCGAGGTTGCCGAGTCCGCCTCCGCCGATGACCCCGGCCATCGCGGTCATGTCGACGACGGCGATGAAGGCGAACGTGTAGCCCAGCACGACCGGGCCGAGCCCTTCCGGGATCAGGACGGTGAGGATGGTCCGAAGCGGCCCGGCGCCCATCGCTCGCGAGGCCTCGATGACGCCGGGCGGAACGGTGAGCAGATTCTGCTCGACCAGACGGGCGATGCCGAAGGTGGCTGCGAAGGTGAGCACGAAGATCAGTGCCCGATCGCCGATGCCCGTTCCGACGACCACGCGGGCCAGCGGCTGAATCGCGGCGATCAGGATGACGAACGGGATCGGGCGGAAGAAGTTCACCAGGAAGTTGAGCACGACGTACACGCCGCGGTTCTGCAGCACGCCGCCCTGACGCGTCACGGTGAGCAGCACGCCCAGCACGAGCCCGAGAGCTCCGCCGAGCCCCATCGCGATGACGACGTACGTGAGCGTCTGCACCGTCGCCTCGAGGAACTTGCCGTTCGAGAGCAGTTCGATGAGATTGTCCATCAGACGAGCACCTCCAGTTCCGTCTCCTGCGCGAGCGCTGCGATGGCGTGCTCGACCTTGAGGTCGTCGCCGATGAGCTCCAGCGTGAGCTTGCCGAAGCTTCGGCCGCCGACGTCGGTGATGCCGCCGTGCACGATGCTCACGCCGACACCGCGCTCGGCGAGGGTGCGGAACACGACGGGCTGATCCACATCGCCGTCTCGGAACGTGAGCGACACGAGCCTGCCGCGATGGCGCTCTCGAAGCTCGTCGAGGCGCTCCGCCCGCGGCTCGGTCGGCAGCGCGGTCGCGACGAATCGCCTCGTGGTCTGCGATTGCGGATCGGAGAACACGTCGAACACGTCGCCCTGCTCGACCGCACGGCCGGAGTCCATCACGGTCACGCGGTCGGCGATCTCGCGCACGACCTCCATCTCGTGCGTGATCAGGATGATGGTGATGCCGAATTCGGCGTTCACCCGCTTCAGCAGTGCGAGCACCTCGCGCGAGGTCTGCGGGTCGAGCGCGCTCGTGGCCTCATCGGCGAGCAGCACGCCCGGGTTGGTCGCAAGCGCGCGAGCGATGCCGACGCGCTGCTTCTGGCCGCCGGAGAGCTGGTCGGTGTAGGCGCCGCTCTTCTCGGCCAGTCCGACGAAATCGAGCAGTTCGGCCACGCGGCGCTTGCGCTCGGCCGCGGGCACACCGGCCACCACCAGCGGATACTCGACGTTCTTCGCGACCTTCTTCGCATGGAAGAGATTGAACTGCTGGAAGATCATGCCGATCCGGCCGCGCACCGAGCGGAGCTTCGATTCGGGAAGCGCGGTGATCTCGTCGTCGCCGACGAGGATCCGACCGTCGGTGGCCTGCTCGAGCCCGTTGACGAGCCGCAGCAGCGTGCTCTTGCCCGCACCGGAGTAGCCGATGATGGCGTGGATCTCGCCGGACCCGACGTCGATCGTCACATCGTCGACGGCGACGACGGGCGCGGCGTTCGCCCCTCGGCCCGGGTAGCGCTTGGACACGCCGATCATCTGGACGCGGGTCATCGCGTCTCCTTTCGGGTCTCACAGCAACGGGGCGCTCGGAAAACCGAACGCCCCGATCCTATGCGGAATCAGCGAGTCTAATCAGCCCTTGCTCTCGGCGATCTGCGCCTCGGCGTCTTCCTGAATCTCCTGCAGCTCCGTCACGGGGGTGTCGAGCAGGATCGCGGAATCGCCGGAGTTCTCGGCGACGCCCGCCTGCACCTCATCGTTGGTCTGGTAGATCTCGACCAGCTTCGCGAAGGTCTCGTTGTCGGCGTCGTCGGCCCGTGCAGCGAAGATGTTGATGAAGTACTTCGCACCCTCATCGCTCGGATCGTCCTGGTAGAGAGCCTCGGAGAACTCGAGCCCGGCATCGGTCACGAAGTCGTTGTTGACGACGGCGGCATCGACATCGGCCAGCGAGGTCGCGGTGAACGACGCGTCCATCTCGGTGACCTCGACCTTCGACTTCGCCGCGTCGACGTCGTCGGGGGTCGAGAACAGGGTGCCGCCGTCGGAGAGCTCGATGAGCTCCGCCGCGTGCAGCACGTTCAGCGCACGGGCGCGGTTGCTCGGATCCGACGGGATCGCGACGGTGCCGCCCTCGGGAATGTCTTCGAGCGCGTCGTGCTTCGTCGAGAAGACGCCGAGCGGGTAGATGGCGGTCGCGCCCACCGACACCAGGTCGTCGTCGTTCGAGACGTTGTAGTCGGCGAGGTACTGGATGTGCTGGAACTGGTTCAGATCGAGCTCGCCCTCGGCGAGAGCCGGGTTCGGCTGGTTGTAATCGGTGAAGTCGACCAGTTCGACGGTGATGCCCTCGTCGGCGGCCGCATCGGTGAACGTCTGCCAGTACGGGTCGCTCGCGCCGACGACGCCGATGCGCACCGTCTCGGAGCCTTCGCCGGAGCCCTCCGCACTGTCGGAAGCTCCGGTGGAGCAGCCCGCGAGCACGGTGGCGGCGGCGAGTGCGCAGGCGGTGAGAGAGGCGGCGAGGGTGCCGCGCTTCGTGAACGTCATAGTGGTCCTCAATGTCGGGATTGGGGATGCGGGTCGGTCGCCCGCGGGGTCGCACTCCAGCATGTGCGACGGGCGGTGCCGCCCGAAATCCGTCTGTCACACGGCGTCATGCGCGCGGCGGGCGCATCCGCAATGCGCCCGTGGGATACTGGTGGTGAGACGTCGAACGTCTCCGGCGGGCAGGCCGATCCCTCGTGTACACCTCAGGAAGGAACCCTCCGTTCACATGAACCAGCGTGCTGACGATCACCTCGAAGCGTGGAAGTCGAAGCAGGAGCTCGCGGAGCGCATGATCCCGCTCATCGGCCAGCTCTACCGCGACCACGACGTCGTCATGTCGGTGCACGGGCGCAGCCTCGTCGGCCGCTCCCCCATCGACATCATCCGCGCCCACAGCTTCGCGCGGAAGATCGACGACGTCGAGTTGCCGCTCGGCGAGACATCGGCGATCGTCTCCGCGCTTGCGCGCATTCAGCCCGGTCCCGCGTCGGTCGACCTCGCTCTGCTCGCCAAGGCGTTCCGCGACTCCAGCAGCGATGATCTCGACGCATACCTGCGTGAGGCGCTTCCGGCTGCGGACGCGGCGACGCCCGGGCGCGGCACCGATGTCGTGCTCTACGGCTTCGGTCGTATCGGCCGCCTGCTGGCGCGCATCATCATCGAGCACACGGGCAGCGGCAACGGTCTGAACCTCCGCGCGATCGTGGTGCGACGCGGGGCGGACAACGACCTCGAGAAGCGCGCGAACCTGCTGAAGCGCGATTCGGTGCACGGTCCGTTCAACGGCACCATCAAGGTGCTCGAGGACGAGAACGTGATCCTCGCGAACGGCGTGCGCATCCAGGTGATCTACTCCGACGATCCCGCGAACGTCGACTACGGCCGGTACGGCATCGAGAACGCGATCCTCGCCGACAACACCGGCCGGTGGCGCGACGCCGAGGGGCTTGCGCAGCACCTGCAGAACCCGGGCATCTCCCGCGTGCTACTCACCGCTCCCGGCAAGGGCGAGCTCCTGAACGTGGTCTACGGAGTGAATCACGATGCCATCACCGACGACCAGCAGATTCTCAGCGCCGCTTCGTGCACGACGAACGCCATCACGCCGGTGCTGAAGGTGCTCAACGATCGATTCGGCGTCACGCGCGGGCACGTCGAGACGGTGCACTCGTACACCAACGACCAGAACCTGACCGACAACTTCCACAAGGGCGCCCGCCGCGGCCGCTCGGCTGCGCTCAACATGGTTCTCGCGGAGACCGGCGCTGCCAAGGCGGTCGCCAAGGCGCTCCCCGAGTTCGCCGGAAAGCTCACGGGCAACGCGATTCGCGTGCCCACGCCCGACGTCTCGATGGCCGTGCTCAACCTGCAGCTCGATCGCGAGACCACGCGCGAAGAGATCAACGCGACGCTCGAGGAGGTGTCGCTGACCGGCGCCCTGCGCACGCAGATCGACTACGTCGAATCGGATGAGATCGTCTCCACCGACTTCGTCGGCTCGAACCGCGCCGGAATCGTCGACGGACTCGCGACCATCGCTACCGGAGACAGCGCGGTCGTCTACGTCTGGTACGACAACGAGTACGGCTACAGCTGCCAGGTCGTGCGCATCATCGAGCACCTCGCCGGCGGGCACCCCGCCCATCTTCCGGCGCTCGCGGGCTGAGGCGCCGGCGGCTCTGCTCACTCGAGCATCAACGGAGAGAAAGGACAGATCATGTCTGAGAAGTACCTCATTGGAGTAGATGGGTCCGAGCAGAGCAGGGTCGCCCTCGCCTGGGGCCTCGCCCGAGCCACGGAGCGCGGTGCCTCCGTCGAGCTCATCCACGTGGCCGACGACTCGTTCCTCTCGGAGAGCGTCGCCTTCCTCTCCGAAGCGCAGCAGGCCTCGGAGCAGATGCTGCAGGCAGAGATGGCGTACGCTCGCGAGCTCGGGTTCGCCGGGGGTATCACCGGGTCGGCCGTCGTCGGGCATCCGATCGCCGAGATCGAGTCCGCCTCGAAGCGCGCCGACCTGGTGGTGCTCGGCGCGCACCAGGGCGGCCGCTTCTCGGGATCGTTCTTCGGCACTCGTGCGGTGAAGGTCGCAGCGACGTCGCACTGCCCCGTCGCCGTGATTCCGCAGGTCGAAGCACGACCGAACGCGCCTGTGGTCGTCGGCGTCGACGGCTCCGACGCTTCGAAGCGGGCGATCGCCTTCGCCGCCGAGCAGGCGTCGCTGCGCGAGGTACCCCTCGTAGCGGTCTACGCTTGGATGCCGCCGCTCACACCGGGGCTCGAGTACCTGTGGAGCGAGGAGCTCGTGGAGTCGCAGCGGGCCGCCGCGGAGGAGGCGATCGCGATCGGCGTCGCCGGTATCGCACACCGCTACCCCGACCTCGAAGTACGTCGAGAGATCGTGCAGTCCTCCCCGGTCGCCGCACTCGTGCAGGCCGCCGAGCACGCGGAACTGCTCGTCGTGGGCAGTCGCGGTCGCGGAGGGATCTCGCGCCTGCTCCTCGGCTCCGTGAGCCACGGAGTTCTACAGGCGCTTCCCTGCCCCGTCGTCGTCACACGCGGATGATCCTTCCAACCCGAACAGGAGCTCTCGTATGAGCGAACCCCGAATCGAACGAGTCATTACGCGGGGCACCATTCTCGTCGATCGGGGCGGCGCCGAGCCCGAGGCGGTTCCGATCGAGAACAACGTCTGGATCGTGGGCGACGACGAGCAGGTCGTCGTGATCGACGCGAGTCACGACGCCTCGGCGATCGCGGCCGCGGTCGGCGATCGCGACACCCTCGGCATTCTTCTCACGCACGGTCACAACGATCACGTGAACGCCGCCGTCGAGCTCGCCAGCCGACTCGACGCGCTGATCCACCTGCACCCCGACGATCTGTTCATCTGGCGCGACACCTACGACGAGAATCTGCCCGACATCGAACTCGCGCACGGCGGCTCCTTCATGGTCGCGGGGGTCGAGCTGGCGACGCTGCACACCCCTGGCCACACGCCCGGATCGGTGTGCTTCGCAGCGCCGTCGCTCGGCACGGTCTTCACCGGAGACACCCTGTTCCAGGGCGGTCCCGGTGCGACGCGCTGGGACTACTCGAGCTTCCCGCAGATCATCGAGTCGATCCGCACGCGGCTGTTCCCGCTGTCGGGAGAGACCGACGCGCTTCCCGGTCACGGCGCGAACACGACCATCGCCGCGGAGCTCCCCGCTCTCGACAGCTGGATCGCGCGCGGCTGGTGAAGGTCTCCCTCACTCCCCTGCAACGCGGCTTCGCGCTCTTCGCACTCGCGCTCGGCGGCTTCGGCATCGGCGTGACGGAGTTCGCCACGATGGGCTTTCTGCCGGAGATCGCGCGCGACCTGCTCCCCGGCTTCGCCGCGTCTCCGGACACCGTGATCGCCCAGGCCGGCTGGCTCATCACTGCCTACGCGCTCGGCGTCGTGGTGGGTGCTCCGACCTTCGCAGTGCTCGCGGCTCGCATGTCGCAGACGAAGCTCGCCTTCCTGCTGCTCGGCCTGTTCATCCTCGGCACGATCGCGTCGGTGTTCATGCCCACATTCGGTGCACTGGCCGTAGCGCGTTTCATCGCGGCACTGCCCCACGGCGCGTACTTCGGCGTCGCGTCGCTTCTCGCCGCGCGCATCATGGGCCCGGGAATGCAGGGACGCGGCATCGCGCTCGCGCTCTCAGGTCTCACGGTCGCGAACGTCGTGGGTGTGCCGATCGCGACGTGGATCGGCCAGGTCGCCGGATGGCGCTGGTCGTACGTGCTCGTCGCCGTCATCTTCACGGCGACGCTGCTGCTCTGCCTCGCCTTCCTCCCGCGCTTCCCCGGCAACCCTGCCCGCAGCGCCCTGCTCGAACTCTCGGCGCTCCGCAATTATCGACTCTGGATCATGATCGGCGTCGGCGCGATCGGTTTCGGCGGCTTCTTCGCCGTCTACTCGTACATCGCCGAAGTGACCACGCGCTCCGCCGGGCTCCCGGAATCCACGGTGCCGTGGGTGCTCGCCGGGCTGGGGCTCGGCATGACCATCGGCAATTTGGCCGGCGGGTGGGCCAGCGACAAGGATCTCACCCGCACCATCGTCTTCGGCTTCAGCTCGTTCATCGCCGTGCTCATCGCCTACGCCCTGCTCGCCTGGACACCGGTCGGGCTCATCGCCACCACGTTCCTGCTCGGCGTGACATCGTCGATCCTCATGCCGTCCATCCAGTCCCGCCTGATTCGCGTATCGGGCGAGGCGGCGCTCTTCGGAGCCGCGATCAATCATGCCGCGTTCAACGTCGGCAACAGCCTGGGCGCGTGGCTCGGCGGGCTCGCCATTGCGGGCGGCTTCGGCTACCTGGCGCCCGGGTGGGTCGGCGTCGCACTCGGAGTCATCGGCATGGCCCTCGCGCTCAGCGGCATCGCCGTCGAGCGTCGTGACAAAGCGCGCAACCTCGATACCGTGGGCATCGCGGTTCCCCGCTAGCGCGTCGGTTCCGGCGGCGTTCCGTTCCCGAACGGCTCTCCGCCGAGTCGCTCGCGCCCGTGCGGCGTCCGCCAGTTCGCGAGGTCCGGCCCGAGGGGCACGATCCGCGTCGGATTGATGTCGGCGTGCGTCGCGTAGTAGTGCTGCTTGATCTGGATGAAGTCGATCGTGTCGCCGAAGCCGGGCGTCTGATAAAGATCTCGGGCGTACCCCCACAGATGCTCCATCTCACTCAGCTTGTTCCGGTTCGCCTTGAAATGGCCGTGGTACACGGGATCGAAGCGGGCGAGCGTCGTGAAGAGGCGCACATCGGCTTCGGTGATCGCGTCGCCCATCAGGAACCTCCGCGTCGCGAGACGCTCCTCGAGCCAGTCCATCGCGGCCCAGAGCCGCTCGTACGCGGCCTCGTACGCCTCCTGGCTTCCGGCGAACCCGCACCGGTACACACCGTTGTTCACCTCGGTGAAGATGCGTTCGATCACCGGCCACATCTCGTCGAGCTGATCGCTCGGCAGCAGATCGGGAGCGCCGGCGCGATGGAACTCGCGCCACTCCGTCGAGAAGTCGAGCGTGATCTGCGGGTAGTCGTTCGTCACGACACCACCTGACGGCACGTCGACGATCGCGGGCACGGTGATCCCACGCGGATACCCCGGGAACCGGGTGAAGTAGTTCTCCTGCAACCGCTCGGTGCCGAGCACCGGGTCGCGGCCGTCGGGGTCGAGATCGAAGGTCCAGGATCGCGCGTCGTGCACCGGGCCCGGCTGCCCCAGCGAGATGACGTCCTCGAGACCGAGCAGCCGCCGAACGATGAGCGTGCGATTCGCCCACGGGCAGGCGGCCGCCGCGATGAGCCGGTAGCGTCCCGGCTCCACCGGCCAGGCCTCCGCTCCTTCGGAGAGCCCGAAGCCGAGCGACCCGACCTTCGACTCCGGCGGCGCGGGCAGCGCTCGAACTGCAGCGGGGTCGGCGACGATGCGATCCTCGATGTACTGGGTATCGCGCTCGAACGCGCCGCCGGTCACATAGCTGCCCATGGATGTTTCAGACGTTTCGGTCATCGGTTCTCCTCTGATCGGTCGGATCTCCGCTCGCGGAGATCGCGTCTCGTGATGTCGATGCTACGCGTGATCGGCGGCGGGCAGCGTGTGGAATCGACGATCCACGTACACCATGGGATCGGCGGCTTCGCCGAAGACGGCTCCCAGTACCTCGGCGACGACGACCACCGACGACCCCACGCCCAGCGTGTGCAGCGGCCGGCACCGCAATGCCACCCGGGAGGCCGGCAGGTAGGGCTCCCCCGTCTCGAGGAAGGCCCAGCCCTGCTCAGCGGTGAAGCGCTCGGCGCCGGAGACCGCGAATGCCTGAGCCACGTCCGCGTGACGGGAGTCGAGCAGGTGCACGAGGTGCGTGTCGGCGCCCAGCACGCCACCCGCGCTCCCGGTCGCGCGCGTGACGGAGAAGGCGAGCGCCGGCGGATCGATGCCGACCGAGGCGACGCTGGACGCGGTCAGCCCGACCGGCCCGTCATCAGTCATCGCCGTGATGAGCGCGACCCCGGCAGGGTGCTCCCTGAACGCCTGTTTCAGAGCGTCTGCGCCGGTCACCCCGCTCGCGTCGAACCCCACCGCTGCATTCTCCGGAGCCGAACTCATGCGCACCGTGCCTTTCCTGAACTCAACGGGACGCAGACACGCCCCGACATCGAATCCAACGTATCGTGCTGTCCGTTCATTCCGTCATGCGCCTGGCATAGGCTGTCGGCATGCAGCTTCGCGACATCCCTTTCACCACGATCGACGGAGAGCCGGCCTCGCTCGCCGATTACGCCGACCGCGTCGTACTCGTCGTCAACGTCGCCTCCAAGTGCGGGCTCACCCCGCAGTACGAGAAGCTCGAAGCGCTGCAGCGGCAGTACGAGGAGCGCGGATTCACGGTGCTCGGCTTCCCGTGCAACCAGTTCATGGGTCAGGAGCCCGGCGACGGCGAGGAGATCAAGACCTTCTGCTCGACTTCGTACGGCGTGACATTCCCGCTCATGGAGAAGGTCAAGGTGAACGGGCGGCGCAAGCACCCGCTGTACGAGCAGCTCCGCGAGGTGCCCGATGCGGACGGGAAGTCGGGTCGGGTGAAGTGGAACTTCGAGAAGTTCCTCGTCGCGCCCGACGGATCAGTGGCTCGGTTTCGTCCGACGGTCGAGCCCGACGACCCGGCCATCGTCGACGCGATCGAAGCGGCGCTGCCACGGTAGGTGCTGAGAGTGGGCCCGGAGGGACTCGAACCCCCGACCCTCTCGGTGTAAACGAGATGCTCTAACCAACTGAGCTACAGGCCCCTCGCCGCGATGCGGCATCCATAGCTTAGAGGAAACGAAGACGGTCCGAGAAATCGGCGCGAGTCACTGCACCGCCAGCGCGCTGAGCGCCTCCCGATAGGCTTCGAGTGAACGGGCCTCGCCGGGATCCGACACGAAGGACGCGGCGATCCGTCCGTCCTGCGCGATGACGACGGTGGCGCGTGCAGCAGCACCGGTGCGCTCGATGAACGCGTCGTATGCCCGGGCGACGTCGCCGTGCGGCCAGAAATCGGAGAGGATCGGAAAGTCGAAGCGATCCTGATCCGACCATGCGCGCAACGTCCATTCCGAATCGACCGTGACGCCCAGCAGGCGCACCGAGCACTCCTCGAAGAGGCTCAGGTGCCCGGAGAGTTCGCCGAACTCCATCGTGCAGATTCGCGAGAAGGCGAAGGGCACGAAGACGAGCACTACCGGGCCGTCCTGCAGCAGTTCGCTGAGCACGATCTCGGCGCCGTACTGATCCGACAGGGTGAAATCGGGAGCTGCGTGCCCCGCAGCGAGCACCATGCGGCCTCCTCATCCGGGGCGCATCGCCCGCTCGTACAGCACTGCGAACCACCCTAGCGGCGCTCGGCATCACCTGCGGTTTGTACTGAAATGACACAGGACGCGCGGCGGCTGGGTGATCCTTCGTACAAATTCGATAGTGTGGAGTCACACCCGCGAATCCAGCGGGCGCCTTTCGTGCAGCGCGCCGACGCACCAACCAGCGGTTCTGGCTCCTGCACGCCTCATGGTGAATGGAGCACAATCTTGGCTGTCAACACGCAGGATCCCTACGCACGCGGAAATGAAGATCAGGATCCGCAGGAGACCGCCGAATGGCGCGAGTCCCTCGACGCGGTCGTAGAAGAGCGCGGCGCCGGGCGCGGCCGCGAGATCATGACGAGCCTGCTCGATCGCTCCCGCCAGCTGCACCTGAATGTGCCGCAGGTGCCGACCACGGATTACGTCAACACGATCGCCTCGAACGACGAACCCGACTTCCCGGGCAACGAGGAGCTCGAGCGCAAGTACCGTTCCTGGATCCGTTGGAACGCGGCGATGACGGTGCACCGCGCGCAGGCTCCGGGTATCGGCGTCGGCGGGCACATCTCGTCGTACGCGTCCGCAGCCTCGCTCTACGAGGTTGGCTTCAACCACTTCTTCCGCGGGCAGGATCACCCGGGCGGCGGCGACCAGATCTTCGCGCAGGGCCACGCCTCCCCCGGCATGTATGCGCGCGCCTTCCTCGAGGGGCGTCTCACGGCGGATCAGCTCGACGGATTCCGCCAGGAGAAGTCGCACGCCGGCGGCGGCCTCCCGAGCTACCCGCATCCTCGCCTCGCCCCGGACTTCTGGCAGTTCCCCACCGTTTCGATGGGTCTCGGCCCGATCAACGCGATCTACCAGGCGCAGCTCAACAAGTACCTCACCAACCGCGGCATCAAGGACGCCTCCGATCAGCACGTATGGGCGTTCCTCGGCGACGGCGAGATGGACGAGGTCGAGAGCCGCGGGCAGCTGCAGGTCGCCGCGAACGAGGGCCTCGACAACCTCACCTTCGTGATCAACTGCAACCTGCAGCGCCTCGACGGCCCGGTCCGCGGCAACGGCAAGATCATCCAGGAGCTCGAGAGCTTCTTCCGCGGCGCAGGCTGGAACGTCATCAAGGTCATCTGGGGTCGCGAGTGGGACGACCTGCTCGAGCGCGATGTCGACGGCGCACTGCTCAACATCATGAACACGACGCCCGACGGCGACTACCAGACGTACAAGGCCGAGAACGGCGCGTACATCCGCAACCACTTCTTCGGCAAGGACGAGCGCGCCATGCACCTCGTCGACGACTACAGCGATGACCAGATCTGGCAGCTGCGCCGAGGCGGTCACGACTACCGCAAGGTCTACGCGGCGTACGCCGCTGCTCTGGCGCACAAGGGGCGCCCCACCGTCATCCTCGCGAAGACCGTCAAGGGGTACGGCCTCGGCCCGCACTTCGAGGGCCGCAACGCGACGCACCAGATGAAGAAGATGACGCTGGACGACATCAAGACGTTCCGCGACACGATGCGCATTCCGATCTCCGACGCGCAGCTCGAAGCCGACCCGTACCGCCCGCCGTACTACTTCCCGGGCAACGACGACGAGGCGATCCAGTACATCCACGAGCGCCGCCGCGCGCTGGGCGGCTATCTGCCCGAGCGCCGCACGAAGCACACGGAGCTCGCACTGCCCGAGAAGAAGACCTACGCCATCGCGGCGAAGGGATCGGGCACGCAGGAAGCGGCGACGACCATGGTCTTCGTGCGCCTGCTCAAGGACCTCATGCGCGACAAGACCTTCGGTCCGCGCATCGTGCCGATCATCCCCGACGAGGCTCGCACCTTCGGCATGGACTCGTACTTCCCGACCTCGAAGATCTACAACCCGAACGGGCAGAACTACGTCTCCGTCGACCGCGAGCTGCTGCTCGCCTACAAGGAGAGCCCGCAGGGCGTGCTGCTGCACGTCGGCATCAACGAGGCCGGCGCTGCCGCGGCCTTCACCGCCGTCGGCACCTCGTACTCCACTCAGGGCGAACCTCTCATCCCCGTCTACATCTTCTACTCGATGTTCGGGTTCCAGCGCACGGGCGATGCGTTCTGGGCCGCCGGCGACCAGATGGCGCGAGGGTTCGTGATCGGCGCCACCGCCGGCCGCACGACGCTGACGGGCGAGGGCCTGCAGCACGCCGACGGCCACTCCATCGCCCTTGCAGCGACCAACCCCGCGGTCGTCTCGTACGACGCGGCGTACGGCTACGAGCTCGGGCACATCGTGCGCTCCGGCATCGAGCGGATGTACGGCGGAGAGCACCCGGATCCGAACGTCATGTACTACCTGACCGTCTACAACGAGCCCATCGTGCACCCGGCGGAGCCTGAGAACGTCGACGTCGAGGGCATCGTCCGAGGCATTCACAAGGTGCGGCCCGCCGAGGGCGGCACTCACCACGCGCAGATCCTCGCCTCGGGCGTGGCGGTGCCGTGGGCGCTCCAGGCGCAGAAGCTCCTCGAGCGCGACTGGGATGTCGCGGCCGACGTGTGGAGCGTCACGAGCTGGACGGAGCTCGGCCGCGATGGCGTCGCAGCGGAGGATCACAACTTCCGCAACTTCGGCGAGGAGCCGCGCGTGCCGTACCTCACCGAGAAGCTGCAGGGGTCGGAGGGCCCCGTGGTCGCGGTGAGCGACTGGGCGACCCAGGTGCCGGAGCAGATCCGCGCGTTCGTGCCGGGAGACTACTCGGTGCTCGGCGCCGACGGCTTCGGGTTCTCCGACACGCGTGCAGCGGCGCGTCGCTACTTCGGCATCGACCGCGAGTCGGTCGTCGTGAAGGTGCTGCAGCGTCTGGCGCTGCAGGGCAAGATCGACGCCGATGTACCGCGCCGCGCCGCCGAGCAGTACCGACTCGGAGACGTGAACGCCGGTTCGACGGGCGGCGCGGGCGGGGAGTCCTGAGCGGAGGCCGGATGCAGGCGGAACCCACGTCCATGGATCGCACGAAATCGCAGGAGCTCGCGTGGCTCCGGACGATCACCGGGGAGCTGTCGACTCGAACCATCACGCGGCTCGACGAC
The DNA here is from genome assembly GCF_037619215.1 of Leucobacter sp. USCH14. NCBI lineage: Bacteria > Bacillati > Actinomycetota > Actinomycetes > Micrococcales > Microbacteriaceae > Leucobacter > Leucobacter sp. USCH14. The sequence continues at coordinate 9,904 of NZ_JAQPZP010000013.1, read as the reverse complement.
ACGCTCCCCTGGTACGGGAACATGCCGCCGAGCCGTCGCTCGGCGATCGGCCTCGTCGCGCAGACCGGCATCAGCTCGTTCATCCAGTGGTACGAGGATCCCTCTTCGACGCCCTGGATCGCGTCTGACGTCTTCAGCGCTGCGCCCCGCGAACTCCTGCGCTCCATCAGCCTTCAGGAGACGCTGCAGCTGATTCGCGTGGTTGTGTCGGTCGTGGAGGATCGCGTGGCGCCGAAGAGCGAAGCGCTTCGAGAAGCCGTGCTCCACTACTCGCGCGACGTGGCGTTCGCCGCTGCAGACGTCTACGCTCGGGCTGCGGAAGCGCGCGGCCTCTGGGATGCGCGACTGGAGGCTCTCGTCGTCGACTCGATTCTGACCGGCGAGAGCGACGACGAGCTGCCGAGCAGGATCGCGGCACTCGGATGGCACGGCGACGGCGAGGCCGCGGTACTCGTCGGCACGGCGGAACGCTACGTCGACGTCGATCAGCTCCGGCGATCGGCGCGCCACGCGGGCGCCGACGTGCTGATCGGGCTGCAGGGCACGCGCCTCGTGCTGGTACTCGGGCGCCTCGAGACCCCGTCTGCAGAGCACGGCGCGGGCGGCGCGTCCGAGCCCCTGAGCTTCCTCGAGATCGCTCAGCGACTCGCAGACGGGTTCTCCGACGGTCCGCTCGTGCTCGGCCCGACCGTCGAGAACCTGGTGGATGCCTCGCGGAGCGCGCGAGCCGCTCTCGCCGGCGTGGCCGTGGCGCGCTCGTGGCGACATGCCCCCAGACCGGTACCCGCCGATGATCTGCTGCCCGAACGCGCGCTGGCGGGTGACGGACTCGCACGACGTACGCTGATCGAGCAGATCTATGAGCCGCTCTCGGCGCACTCGGGCGAACTGCTCGAGACGCTCTGGTGCTATCTCGACAACGGACGGTCGCTCGAGGCGACCGCGCGTGAGCTCTTCGTGCATCCGAACACCGTGCGGTACCGCCTGAAGAAGGTATCCGACGTCATCGGATGGAATGCCACGGGGGCGAGAGAAGCCCTGATCCTGCAATCCGCGCTCATCGCGGGGTCGATCGCGCAGCACGGAAGGCGCTCGACGCCCCCGAAGCGCGAGGGCGCACGCTGAAGGTCCGCCAATCGGGCGAGGCTCGTGCTCCACTGACGGGGTTCCACAAAGAATCCCGCAAAGTGTGGTCGAAAATATGCAGGCCCTTCGCCCTCGATCTGAGAAACTGGAACACGTGATTGTCATCGCCTGCCCTGGACAGGGCTCCCAGACCCCTGGTTTCCTCGCCCCCTGGCTCGAGCTGCCCGGCGCCCGCGACTTCCTCGGCGAAGCTTCGGAGCACGCGGGAATCGATCTCGTCATGCACGGAACGCAGAGCGACGCCGACACCATTCGCGATACCGCGATCGCTCAACCGCTCATCGTGGCCGCGAGTCTGCTCGCGTGGCGCGAGCTGTCGGCCCGCGTCTCCATCGCGGACGCCGGAATCGCCGGCCACTCGGTGGGAGAGTTCGCAGCCGCGGCGGCGGCGGGTGTGCTGACCGAGGCCGAAGCGCTTCGTCTCGTCGCCGTGCGCGGTCGGGCGATGGCCGAAGCCGCGGCTCGAGCCGATACGGGCATGGCAGCGGTCGTGGGAGGCGTCGAGGGCGACGTGCTCGCGAAGATCGACCAGCACGGTCTCACCCCCGCCAACCGCAACGGCGGCGGGCAGATCGTCGCGGCTGGAAGTCGCGAGGCACTGGACGCGCTGACTGCCGACGCCCCGCGCGGGGCCCGCGTCATCGCGCTCCAGGTCGCGGGCGCGTTCCACACCGACGCGATGTCCTCCGCCATCCCCGTGCTGCGCGAAGCCGCGGAAGGCGTGACGCCTACCGATCCTCGTCATCCGCTCTGGACGAACTCCGACGGCTCGCTGGTCACCGACGGCGGGCGCTTCGTCGACCTCCTCGTGTCCCAGATCGCGAACCCCGTGCGGTGGGATGCGTGCATGGCCGGGTTCGAGGAGTCCGGCATCAGCGGTCTCGTCGAGCTCGCGCCGGCGGGCGCCCTGACCGGCATCGCGAAGCGCGCGCTCAAGGGCACGCCGGCTGTCGCGATCAAGACCCTAGAAGACCTCGACGCGGCCGTGGCGCTCATCACCGGCCCGGCTGCCTGACCGAAACGGAACCGTGCACATGCCTGCTCTCGTGCAGCCCTCGGGCCCTGCTCACACCCGCATTCTCTCGATCGGCGCCGCGCGCGGCGACCTCGACGTGCCGAACGACGACCTCATCGGACCGATCGATTCCTCCGACGAGTGGATCCGCCAGCGCACGGGTATCGTGCAGCGGCGTCGCGCGAGTCGCTCGATCGGCGCCGTCGACCTAGCGGTCGAGGCCGCCGAGTCGGCGATCCAAAAGTCCGGCCTCGACCGTGCTGACATCGACGGCGTGATCATCGCGACCATCTCGAATGTCGCAGTCACTCCCTCGATGGCGTCGCTCGCCGCCCACCGTCTCGGGCTCACGCCTGCTGCAGCGTTCGACATCTCCGCCGCTTGCGCCGGGTACGTCTACGGCGTGGCCCAGGCCGACGCCCTCGTGCGTTCGGGCGTGTGCCGCAACGTGCTCGTGATCGGCGCGGAGAAGCTCTCCGACATCGTCGATCCGACGGACCGCAGCATCTCGTTCCTTCTGGCGGACGGAGCCGGAGCGGTGGTCGTCGGGCCGAGCGACCACACGGGGATCGGCCCCACCGTCTGGGGCTCCGACGGCGAGAAGTGGGACGCGATCCGAGTGACGTCCACCTTCGAGGAGTACCGCAACAATCCGGGCGAAGTCGCCTGGCCGACCCTTCGCCAGGACGGCCAGACCGTCTTCCGCTGGGCGGTCTGGGAGATGGCGAAGGTGGCCCGCGAGACGCTCGAAGCGTCGGGCATCGAGGCCTCCGACCTCGCCGCCTTCATTCCGCATCAGGCGAACATGCGCATTGTGGACGAATTCGCGAAGCAGCTGAAGCTCCCGGAGTCCGTCGCGATCGCCCGCGACATCGAGATGCAGGGCAACACCTCAGCCGCATCGATCCCGCTGGCGCTCCACGCGCTGCTCGAGGAACGGCCCGAACTGTCGGGCGGCCTGGCGCTGACGATCGGCTTCGGCGCGGGCCTCGTCTACGGCGCTCAGGTCATCGAGATCCCCTGAGTCGACACGCGACACACGCGCGTCGAACTCGCGCGCAGCAGCACGCGACATACACTTTTCACCGACCGAAACCCCGATCAAGGAGAAACACACAATGGCATTCAGCAATGAAGAGGTCCTCGCAGGTCTTGCAGAGCTCGTCAACGACGAGACCGGCATCGCGGCGGACGTCGTGGCGCTCGACAAGTCCTTCACCGACGACCTCGACATCGACTCCATCTCGATGATGACCATCGTCGTCAACGCAGAGGAGAAGTTCGACGTCAAGATCCCCGACGAGGAAGTCAAGAACCTCAAGACCGTCGGCGACGCCGTCGACTTCATCGTGAAGGCACAGGCCTAAGCACGCGGTATCGAGCGAAGCGCGGCGGTCAACGGAAGCTATCACCCCATCCGGGTTCCGCCGCGCTCGCTCCTCCCCCGACTCTCCCTCGACTTCAGCCCCTCTCAGAACGCGGAGCACGAACAACATGACGAAGAAGATTGTCGTTACCGGCATCGGAGCGTCCTCGCCCATCGGCGGCACGGCGCCCGAGAGCTGGCGAGCCCTCCTCGCCGGCGAATCCGGAGTTCGCACGCTCGACAACGACTGGGTCGAGGAGTACGGCCTCGCGGTCGGGTTCGCCGGCACCGCGAAGGTCGATCCCGCCGAGGTGCTCGAGCGCCCCGTCGCGAAGCGACTCGATCCCTCGAGCCGCTTCGCCTTGGTAGCCGCACTCGAAGCCTGGGCCGACGCGGGAACCCCCGACGTGCAGCCCGAGCGTCTCGGCGTCGATTGGGCGACCGGCATCGGCGGACTCTGGACACTGCTCGACGCGTGGGACACCCTTCGCGAGAAGGGCCCGCGACGCGTCATGCCGCTGACGGTGCCCATGCTGATGCCGAACGCACCGGCCGCCGCAGTCTCGATGCACCTCGAAGCGCGCGCATTCGCCCGCACGGTTGCGTCGGCGTGCGCCTCCAGCACGGAATCGATCGCGAATGCCTTCGAGCACCTGCAGCTGGGACTGGCGGACGTCGTGATCGCGGGAGGCGCCGAAGCCGCGATCCACCCCATTACGCTCGCCTCCTTCAACTCGGCTCAGGCGCTGTCGAAGCGCAACGATTCGCCGGAGACCGCCTCCCGCCCGTACAACATCGACCGCGACGGCTTCGTCATGGGCGAGGGAGCGGGCGCTCTCGTACTCGAGACCGAAGAACACGCGCTCGCACGCGGAGCGAAGATCTACGCCGAGATCGCCGGTGGCGGCGTGACGGCGGATTCGTACCACATCACCGCGAACGATCCCAAGGGCAAGGGCGCGAGCCGCGCGGTCGAGCTCGCTCTATCGCAGGCAGGCGCTACGCCCGACGAGGTCACGCACATCAACGCGCACGCGACGTCGACTCCGGTCGGTGACATCGCGGAGTACACTGCCCTGCGCAACGTCTTCGGCGACCGCGTCACCGAGATCCCGGTCTCGGCGACGAAGGCCGCCACTGGTCACCTCCTGGGCGGAACCGGCGCACTCGAGGCGATCTTCACCGTGCTCGCCGTGCAGCACCGCACTGCTCCCCCGACGATCAATCTCGTATCGCAGGATCCCGAGATCCCGCTCACGGTGTCGAGCGAGCAGCAGTCGCTGGGCGACGGACCGCAGCTCGCGATCTCGAACTCGTTCGGGTTCGGCGGACACAACGCCGTGCTGGCGGTTCGCTCGTACGAGTAGGGGCCTCTCCGAGCGCTATCGACGTCTATGACCGGAGATGACAGCCTGCGGCCGCTCGTCGCGGCTCGCGCGGTACGGTAGAAGGATGAAGCCGTTCCTCCTCATCACGACGCGTGGAGAGGATGACGTCGCCGCGCATGAGCATGCGGCCTACTGCAGATTGACGGGTCTGCTGCCCGACGAGTTGGAGTGGATCCGTGCCGATCGTGCACCGATCGGAGGGCTCGACTTCACCCGGTACTCGGGCATCATTCTCGCGGGGAGTCCGTTCACAGTGAGCGAGCCCGAGGAGCGCAAATCTCCCACGGAGCGCCGTGTGGAACGAGAACTCAGCGCCCTATTGGACGAGGTCGTTCGCCGCGATTTCCCGTTTCTCGGGGTGTGCTACGGCGTCGGCACGATCGGGTCGCACCAGGGCGCCCGGGTCGACCGCACCTATGGCGAGCCGTCTCAGGCCGTGCGCATCAGCCTGACCGAGGCCGGGCGGTCGGACCCCCTGCTGCAGGAGCTCCCGGCCGCGTTCGACGCGTTCGTCGGTCACAAAGAGGCCATCAGCGACGTGCCCCCGAGCATCACGGTGCTCGCGAGTTCCCCGACCTGCCCGGTCCAGGCTTTTCGGGTCGGCGAGAACGTGTACGCCACGCAGTTCCATCCGGAGCTCGATACGGCGGCATTCACGGCGCGAGTGCGTTCGTACGCCGGGCACGGCTACTTCGATCCTTCGCAGGTCGATGCGATCATCGCCACGGCCGAGGCGGCGGACGTCCGGGCGTCGCATATGGTGCTCGGGCGTTTCGTCGAGGAGTACCTCGACTCGCACCGCGGCGACCGGGGGCCGGCTCCCGCCTCCGTGCAGCTTCCCCGCGCAAGCTGACGAGATGCAGAACGGGCGCGATCCCGATGGGGATCGCGCCCGTTCTGCAAGCCGCGCCAGCAGCGCCCGCGTCTTACTCGGCGAAGTGCGATGACAGGAACCAGCGGTCCTTGTCGAGCTGCTGCGCAATCGCGATGACGACATCCTGGCTCACGAGGTCGACGTCATCGAGCCCCTTCACTGCGGTGTACACCGTCGCGAGGGTGGCATCGAGCTGCGCGACGACCTCGCGCACCGTCACCTTGGACTGCTGGAAGCCGTCGCTCAGTTCAGGGGTCGTGGTGCGAGCGGCCACGGTCCCGATGCGCGCGTCGATCGGAAGGCCGAGGGCGACGATGCGCTCCGCGACCGTGTCCGCGGCATCCTGCGCATTGGAAACGACGGTGTCGAGGTACTCGTGCACCCCGATGAAGTTCTCACCACGCACGTGCCAGTGAGCCTGCTTGCCGTTCACGGCGAGCGCGACGAGGTCGTGCACGACGGGGGTCAGGTACTGCGCCACACCGGACGGGCGGTGCAGGTCGCCCTGAGCTGCGGGAACAGTGATCTGCTTAGTAGACATCGAGTGAATCCCTTTCGTTCGTGTGACTGAGTACCTTCACACTACGCCGATTTCTACGCCGCGCAAGGAAGGCAAGCCTGGCCAAACGCGAGACGAATTCCCAGATGACGCCCAGGAATATTACCTGGAGATGCGTCCGAGCAATTCCTCGGCGGATCGCCGGGGCCCGGTGAAGAACGGCGTCTCCTCGATGACATGGCGACGCGCCTCGGTGGCGCGCAGCTCCCGCATCAGATCGACGATGCGCACGAGATCATCGGCTTCGAAGGCGAGCAGCCACTCGTAATCACCGAGCGCGAACGATGCGACCGTGTTCGCGAGCACGTCGCCGTAGTCGCGCGCCGCCATGCCGTGCTCCCGCAGCAGCTTGCCGCGCTCCGCGTCGGGGAGCAAGTACCAGTCGCGCCCGCGTACGAACGGGTACACGCAGAGGTACTCCTTCGGCGCATCGCCCGCCAGGAAGGCGGGGACGTGGCCGCGATTGAACTCGGCCGCGCGGTGCACGCCGATGTTCGACCACACCGGAGACAGTCGACCGCCGCTCCATTCCCAGACCTCGCGATAGGCGCGCTGCAGGGCATCGGTGGTGGGCGCGTGCCACCACACGAGCAGGTCCGCGTCGGCGCGGAATCCCGATACGTCGTACCAGCCTCGCGTCTGCAGGCCCTCGATGCCGTCGAGCGCGGCGATGAGCTCGGATACATTCGCCGATGCTTCGCCGTTCGCCGCTCCGAGCCCGTTAGCGAGGCCCGATTCATGGGCTGCGTCGCGACGCTCCTTGAATACCGCGTACATCGTGAAGTTCGTCGCAGCGTTGATCTGCTCGGCGACGTGTCGATGGTTGACCCGCGGCCGCTCTTCCTCGTTCATGCAGCTTCCCTTTCTCGGTCGATCCCCGGAGGGGCGATGATGGTGCGCGTGCGGTGCCGAACTCAGGCCGCCGCAGGGTGCACCAGCACGCTACCATCTGGCGCCCTGTACATCTGATGTGCCGCGAGGTATGCGATCTCGCGATGGGAGGCTCGGGCGGCATGGACGGCATCCTGGTGGCCAGCGGACGTCCGATACCATGGTTTCAACATTCATCTCCTGGTTCTAGAGGTTCCGTATGACCACTCCCCTGCGTGGCTCGCAGAAGGCTCGCGACACCCTCGAATACTTGCGCGAGAAGATCTCTTCGAGCGCCTGGGCCGTCGGCGACTTGATACCGAAAGAGCCCGAACTCATGGAGCTCATCGGCGTCGGCAAGTCCACCGTGCGCGAGGCGGTTCGCTCGCTCGCGGCGTTCGGGATGCTCGAAACCGTTCCCGGGGTCGGAACCTTCGTGCGTTCGCGGACGCCGGTCAGCACACTGCTCACGGAGTTCCTCGCCGACCACGACCTCGAAGAGGTGCTGGTATACCGGCGATCGCTCGAGATCGAGGCAGCGCAGCACGCCGCCGTGCATCGGAGCGATGCTCAGCTCGAAGCGCTCCGGGCCGCAGCGCACCGCGATGAGCATGCGGAGCGCTACGAGGTGATCACCTGCGAGCAGAGCACGACTCCCGGCTCGTTCCATCTGCTCGTGGTCGAAGCGAGCGGCAGCAAGCTCCTTCTCGACCTCTATCTCGGTGTCATCTCGGTACTGCAGCGCGCGCGCACCCAGGGCCGAGTGATTCTGGGCACGACGATCGAGACGATGCATCTGGACCACGGCGCCGTGCTCCGCGCTATCGAAGCGCGCGACGTGCGGAGTGCCGCGCACTCCATGGCCCTGCACGTCGACCGCGACCTCGGTCTTCGCACCGACATGCTCGATTTCAGCCGACACACCGAGCGAGCCGCGTCGCTCATCGGCGCGGGGTACGATCCGGGCGAAGTCGCTGAACCCGCACCGTTGTACCCCGAGGCCGAGCCCGAGCCCGACACTGCGACCCCTGCGGCGCTCGAGGTCGATACTCGCCGCCGCTAGGATGGAACGGTTGCCCAGGGGGCGTTAGCTCAGTCGGTTAGAGCACTGGACTCATAATCCATCGGTCGCGGGTTCAAGTCCCGCACGCCCTACTCCTTCGGCTCCCACCGCACTCGCGGTGGGAGCCTTTCGCGCACTCTCGAGATGAGCCGGACGACGATCGTCATCGGTTTCGCCCATCAGAAAGCCGACACTCGTGTTGAGGATCCCCGCAGCGTCGGCAAGTTCGTCGACGTACCAGCGTGCCTGGCCGTGCATCTTCCGGCTGACCTGAGCTCGATCCTTACCGAGACGAACCGCAAAGCTAGAGATTGTAAGGCTGTTCCTCCACAAAAGAGCGGCGATGCGCTCCCCCATGATGTCCGAGGAGTGTGTTTTTGCGGCTGCAGCTGTCATATGTCCATTCTCCGCGCTATCGTGCTTCATTTCCATATATGCGACACATCCAGCCTGAAGTGTGACTATTACGCACATTTCGTGTTAGTGTCGTCGCATGCCCAACTCGAATGATGAAGCTGCTCGCGAACTGGAGCGGCTACGTGTCGACCGTGATCTGTCGCGGGCATGGATCGCTCGCCGGATTGGACGCAACGAAATGTGGGTGTCACGAAAGTTGACCGGCAAAGTGCCTCTCACTGTCGACGACTACAACTTGCTGCTCGCGGCTATCGAATCCGTAGCGCCAAAAGAACTGCTTTTCAAATAGACGAACCCCCGGTGCGCCAACACCAGGGGTTCGGTGACATCCCAGAAAGGAACATCGATTCGTGTCTCACCATAATGACACGGTCTCGCGCGCAGTTGAACTACTTAGCGGTCTTTCCCCAGCGCCCGAGATCTCAATTATCTCAGATCGACTCGCATCCGAAGCCGTAACCCTGGCGACTACCGAGAAACTCGATACCCTCGCTCGCAGGGTACTTACTCTCATCGAGTCCGAACACTTTCAATTGTTCTGCGCTATTGGCTTTGCGCACTTGCTCTTGGCATTAGGAATCAGCATCTCTCTGTCGTTATGGGCATTCGACGACGATTTCACGGAATCAGAGATGATGGGAAATTCTCCCGGTCGTGCGCTCAACGATCGAGGGGACGCAGTGCAGGGCATGACCTGCGACGCGAAAGTCCTCCTGTACGTGTTCTTTCCGATCGGTCTCGTCGCGCTCTGCCGATCGCTCTCGAGATCATCTCGTAAGTGACGGGAGTGTCATGAGCAACGTCTCGATCATCCGGCAGCGGATGCGGTTCGAGGATCAGTACGGCACCTACCGGAACTGGTGGGTGCGCGATCCACGAATCACTGGTCTCCCAGTCGCCCTGTTCTTGTACATGCAGTCCCACGCGGAGTACTTCGAGGTCACCCCTGCGACGGCCAAGCGCGATCTCGGGCTCACCGATTACGCCTGGCGGAACGCGAAGAACACGCTCCGTCGTTACGGGTTCTTCCTCGAGGTGCGTGACCGTTGGCCGGCCGGCTCTGCAGCGCCGATGATGCGCGACGGGGCTCCGATTCTCGATCGCAAGGGCCGCCCGCGATACACGGACAGGGTCTGCTGCACGTTTAGGTGACAGATTAGTCAGGCAGCGAGTGCGACCTGCTCGTTCATGATGGCCTCGTACTCG
>NZ_JAQPZP010000012.1:0-80458 GCF_037619215.1 Leucobacter sp. USCH14 | reverse complement strand
GCGCTACCCCATATCGACGGCGCTTGTGAGCGCCGCACGGAGCAATGACCCGAAGCGATGCTTCGTTCCATCGCTCCGCCCCCAGGACTCGAACCTGGACCTCACAGCTCCAAAGGCTGTCGTGCTGCCATTACACCAAGGCGGACCGCACCGATTTCGGCACGGCTCCTAGTCTGCCACGGCTCCGAGCGCCGCCGCACCACGCGAGGTCGCGAACACCGCCGCCCTGGCTCGATAATGGTGGGATGAAACACGAAGACGAGGTCGACCGGATCATCGCGGACTGGGAGGCAGCGCGCCCGGATCTCGATTTCGCTCCCCTCGCGATCTTCTCGCGCATGTGGCGGGTGACGAAGCACATCGACCGCGCACGCGCGCACGCCTTCGAGCGATCGGGCCTCATGTCGTGGGAGTTCGACGTGCTCGCCGCGTTGCGCCGCAGCGGCGAGCCGTTCCGGCAGAGCCCGAAACTGCTCGGCCAGCAGACGATGGTGTCGAGTGGCACGATGACCAACCGGATCGACCGTATGGCGGAGCGCGAACTGGTGCGGCGCCTCACCGACCCGAACGACGGCCGCGGAGTGCTCGTGGAGATGATGCCTCGCGGCCTGACGCTGGTCGATGCGGCGATCACTCGGCTCACCGACTCCGAGGAGCGCCTGCTGAGCGGCATTCCCAAATCCGAACGGGATCGACTCGGCGTGCTGCTGCGTCGGCTCGCGCTGAGCGTCGACCGATACGTCCCGCTCTCAGAGCCGCTCGGCGAGGCCGAGACGGACTCCGAGGCCGGTCGGGCCGGCTGAATCGGAGCGCCGGCCCCTCGGCGGCCCGGCCCTATCCGACCCGATCCTCGGGCAGCGCGGGCGTCGAATCCGGAGCGACCCGGAGCGTGCCGCTGCCACCGGCTTCGAAAGCGGTGGCGTAGGCGAGCAGTTCGGGATCGGAGTACGCGCGACCCGCGAAGGTGATGCCGATCGGCATGCCGATGTCATCCATCATCCCCATCGCCGTCGTCACCGTCGGAATTCCGAGGTGTCGCAGCGCGTAGTTGCCGTTCGAGAAGAAGACCCCGTTCGACCAGGCCCGATCCGCCGCCTCTTGATCGACGTCGGCGTTCCACGCTCCCACGTCGGCGTTCGCCGGGAACACGACACCGTCGAAGCGATGCTCGCGGAGCCATGACTCGAAGAGCTGCTCGCGCAGCTGCACGAGCGCACGCAGCCCCTTGGCGAAGTCGCCGCGATCACGGGGGTCCGAGATGCCCTCCTGCGCCATCGCGACGGTCGCGCGATACCGGTTCTCGTAGTCCTCGACCTCTTCGTAGCGGTCGGGGAGCGCGCCCGGAGGCTGGGGGAAGATCGTGTCCGGATCCACCGCCCCGAGATTCGGGATGCTCGGGTCGCCGTTCGCCCTGAGGAAGTCGTCCCAGCCGAAGGCGAGGAAGTGGTTGAACTCGGTGTCCATCCACCCCTCCGGCAGCACGCCGAGCGCCCCGACGTTCTCCTGACCGGGGCGGTCGCCCTCGTACTGCTCGATGAGCGGGAAGTCGGTCACGACGAGTTCTGCCCCGAGCGCCTCGAGCCGTGCACGGGCCTCGGCGAAACGCGCGAGCACCGAGGGCCGCACCTCGATCGGGAAGTTCGGGTCTTCGCCCAGGTACATCGCAGGCACTGCGAAGCGCTTGCCCCGCAGCGCGTCTGGGTTCTCGAGGTCGAGGTAGCTCGCGGGCCGGTGCTCGCTCGCGCTCGGCAGGTCGATGACGTTCTGATTGCGCCAGAAGTCGCCGCGCGTATTCGCATCGTCCTGTACGAGCACGTCGAGCACGCGCAGCATGTCGGGCATCGAGCGAGTGTGCGGAACCACGACGTCTCGGGCGGGGAAGAGCGGCCAGTTGCCTCGGATGCTGAGCACGCCCCACGAGGGCGTGTAGGCGCAGAGCCCGTTGTTCGATGCGGGGCTGCGGCCCGAAGACACCGTCTCCTCCCCCATTCCGAACACGGCGAAGTTCGCCGCCGTGGAGACGCCGGAGCCGTTCGAGGAGCCCGATGCGTACGCCGCGGCGAGGAATTCGGGGTTGTACGGGCTCTCCGCGCGTCCGTAGACACCGCGCTGCATCCCGCCGTCGGCCATGGGGGGCATGTTCGTCTTGCCGATGAGTACGGCGCCCGCGTCACGCAGCTGCGCGACCGTGAAGGCGTCCCACTGCGCGACCAGGTGCTCGAAGGCGGGCGACCCGGACGCGACCGTGAGGCCCTCGACCATGTACGAATCCTTGACCGTGAAGGGCACCCCTTCGAGCGGCCGGGCGAGCCCCTCGCGCCAGCGTCGATCGGACTCTGCGGCATCGCGGAGCGCGTTCGGGTTGGCGACGACGATCGCATTGAGCCCGTCGTCTCCGCGGTCGTACGCCTCGATGCGCGCCAGATAGCGCTCAGTCAGCCAGGTGCTGGTGATCTCGCCGCGGGAGAGGGCGTCGAGCACTTCTGCGATCGACGCTTCGATCAGCTCGAAGGGGGTGGTCGTTTCGTTCATGAACATCCTCGTCTCCCGCACCGCGGTGCGGAACTCGCGCTTGTCGACGCCCTGACGAGCGCCTATCCTGAAAACAGTTTCAGTTGCCGTCGCGCCCATGTCAAGCGGGCGCGCGATCGGAGGGAGTCCGGGTGTCGAACGACGCACGAGAGCGCATCCTCACCGCGTGCGAGCAGACGATCGCGCGAGCAGGCATCCGCGGCTTCCGCATGCACGACGTCGCGAGCGCGGCCGGCGTCTCGATCGGTCTGCTCGCCTACCACTTCGGCGACCGCGACGGGCTGCTGCAGGCGGCCCTCGACCACGTGACCGAGCGGGCCGAGGATCGCGCGCGACGCTCCCCCGAACCCGCGACGGCGGCGACACGCCTGAGCGCGCTCCTCTGCTCCGAGTTCGGCGACGAACCCGAGGTTCGTGCGGGCTCGACGGCCTGGAACGAGTTGCGCGCGCTCGCGGTGTTCGAGCCGGCGCAGGCCGCCGCCGTCGCCCGCTCGACTGCGGCCTGGCAGCGGTCGGTGCAGCTGCTCGTCGCCGAGGCGGTGCGGGATCGCGGAAGCGATCTCGACCCGGCCGCCGCCGCGCTGATGCTCACCGCGCTGGTCGAGGGCCTCTCCGGCCGCTGGCTCACCGGCCAGGTGACCGCGGAGGAGGCGCAGGAGTCGGTGCGCGGGGCGCTTCGCGGATTGGGGTTGTAGGTTCTCGCGGAGCGCCGAGAGCGCGATGCATCACCGCCGCCCCGCCGTGAGCTGCTCGAGGATCTCACCCAACCACCCGACTGCCGCCGGCATCTGGCCGCGTCGCGTCACGAAGGAGACGCGTCGCTCCCCGAGGTCCTGCTCCGCCGGGCGCAGCACCACATCGAAGTCGGCGTCGACCGCCGCGCCGGTGGTCAGGGCGCAGCCGAGCCCCTCGGCGACGAGCCCATGGATCATATAGAGATCATCCGTCCGCATGAGTTCGCGCATGGGCACACCGATCGACTGGTACACGCGGCGCAGCACCCGGTCGGAGGCCTCGTCGTCGCTCCTGCTGCAGACCCACGCGACCTCCGCAAGATCGGCGAAGTCGAGCACGGCGCGATCCGCGAGTGAGCTGTGCTTCGACACGAGCACGCGGTACGGCTCGGAGAACAGCGAGCGGTGCACCAGATCGGTTCCGACGAACCCGGGCTCCGTCGACACATGGTAGATGAGTCCTGCATGCACGTCTCCTGCCCGCACCATGCGCACCACCTCCGTGGGCTCAGCCTCGACGACCTCCACGCGCACCGAGCTGCGCTCACGGAGTTCTGCGATCGCGGCGGGTATCAGCCGAGACCCCATGGAAGAAAATGTGCCCACTCTGAGGGTCACCGCCCCGGCGTCGCGCAGCTCCAGCACAGCGCGCTCCGCGCGCTCGATCCGGGTCAGCACGGGAGCCACTTCGTCTGCGAACAGCGCCCCGAGCTCCGTGAGTCGTGCCCCGTTGCGGTCGCGCGCGACAAGCTCCGTGCCGAGGTGCGACTCGAGCGCGCGCAGATGATGCGTCACGGTCGGCACGCCGTAGTGCAGTGCATCGGCGGCGCGCGTGAGACTGCCGTGCTGCCGAACAGCCAGGAGCACGCGGAACTGCTGCAGGGTCATCACCAGATACACACTATGTCACTCAGTACGAATACTTGATATTCCGCAGGGGGCAGTGCTTCCCTATGGTGAGGGGCGTGCTCGATTCACTTCACCGCCGAGACGCGGCTCACACGGACCCCGCTGCCCGCCAGCAGGAGACCCCGTACGTCGACGCCCTGCGCTCCCTCGCTCAACAGGACTGGCAGCGCCTGCACGTGCCAGCGCACCACGGCGTCGTGGAGAACGCCCCCGGCGTCGCCGCGCTCGTCGGCGCCGATGCCATGCGCATCGACTTCCCGGTGCTCTTCAGCGCGGTCGACCAGCAGACTTGGCACCTCACGACACCAGGCCGCGTAACACCGCTGATGCGCGCCCAGCAACTCGCCGCAGAGGCGTGGGGCGCGAGCCGCACGTGGTTCATCACCAACGGCGCCTCCGGCGGCAATCACGTCGCGACGACCGTCGCCCGCGCGCTCGGCACCGACGTGGTGATGCAGCGCAGCGTGCACTCCAGCGTGATCGACGGGGCGACGCACGTCGGACTCGAACCGCACTTCGTGCAGGGATCCGTGGACGTCGGGCTCGGGGCTTCGCACGGCGTGACCGCTGAGCAGGTCGCCGACGCGCTCGCCGAGTACCCCGAAAGCGCCGCGGTCTACATCGTGTCACCGAGCTACTTCGGCGCGGTCGCAGACATTGCCGCGATCGCCCGCGCGGCCCACGATCACGGCGTCCCGCTCATCGTCGACGAGGCGTGGGGGTCGCACTTCGGTATGCACCCCGAGCTCCCAGTCAACGCCGCCCGCCTGGGCGCCGATCTCGTGATCTCGAGCACGCATAAAGCGGCCGGATCGCTGACCCAGTCCGCGATGCTGCACCTCGGCCACGGGGAGCACGCGCTGGCGCTCGAATCGCTCATCGACCGCGTCGTGCGCTCGTTCCAGTCGACGTCGAGCAGCGCCCTCCTCCTGGCCTCCCTCGACGAGGCCCGCATGCACATCGCCACCCGCCCCGATCTCGTGGGGCGCGCGATCGACGCGGCGCAGGCGATCCGCGGAGCGATCCGATCCGATCGACGGTACCGCGACGCCACGCCCGACGTGCTCGCGCGCGCCGACGCGATCGCGAACGATCCGCTCAAGATCGCCATCGACACGCGCGGCGCGGGCATTACCGGCGGTGATGCCCACCACCTGCTGCTCCGGGATCACCGCATCTACTGCGAGCTCTCCACTCCGTCGGCACTGCTCGCCCTCGTCGGTGCGACCTCGGCGATCGACGTAGACCGCTTCCTCGAAGCGCTGCAAGCGCTCCCCGAAGCCGATGTCGAGCCCGAACGCCCCATCGCCCTCCCTTCGCAGTGCGAACGCGCCATGGGTCTCGGCGAAGCGTTCTTCAGCGACGTCGCAGTCGTGTCCGCGACGGATGCCGTCGGCCGCGTCTCCGCCGACGCACTCGCGGCGTACCCGCCTGGAGTACCGAACGTGCTCCCCGGAGAAGTGCTCTCCGCCGAAGTCGTCTCCTTCCTGCGTGCTACCTCTGCCAGCCCGGCCGGATACGTACGCGGCGCGGCCGATCCGGCCCTCGCCACCTTCCGCGTGGTCGCCTGACAGCGGGCTCGCACCTTCACCACCCAACTCGTCGAAGCCTTCGACGCGCAGCGCACATAGGAGTGTCATGACCAGTATCGAAACAGGAGCCTTTCAAGGCCGGGCACCGGACACCTCGATTGAGGAACACGATGGAGGCATGCAGCGCGGCCTGAAGAACCGCCACTTGCAGCTCATCGCCATCGGCGGGTCGATCGGCACCGGCCTGTTTCTCGGCTCCGGCAAGCTCATCAGCGTCTCCGGCCCCTCGATCATCCTCGTGTACTTGGTGATCGGGTTCTTCGTCTTCTTCATCATGCGCGCGCTCGGTGAGCTGTTGCTCTCGAACCTCCACTACAAGACGTTCGGCGATATCGCGAAGGACATGCTGGGGCCCTGGGCAGGGTTCTTCGTCTCGTGGAACTACTGGTTCTCGTGGGTCATCGCGTGCGTCGCCGATATCGTCGCCATCACCGCCTATGTGCAGTGGTTCAACCCCGACATCCCGGCCTGGGTGCCCGCGCTCGTCACCGCCGCTGTGCTCACTCTGCTGAACCTGCAGCCCGTGAAGTTCTTCGGAGAGACCGAGTTCTGGTTCGCGATCATCAAGATCGTCGCGATCCTCGGCCTCATCGCGGTCGGCGTGATCCTCATGGCGACGCAGTTCCAGTCCCCGGGCGGCACGACGGCCTCGATCGCGAACCTCTGGGAGCACGGCGGAGTGTTCCCGATGGGCCTCAGCGGCTTCGTGCTCGGGTTCCAGATGGGCATCTTCTCGTTCATCGGCGTGGAACTCGTGGGCACAGCGGCCGCGGAGACCCAGAATCCGCGACGAACCCTCCCCAAGGCCATCAACTCGATCGTCGTGCGCATCCTGATCTTCTACATCGGAGCACTGGCCGTGATCATGGCCGTCACCCCGTGGGACGAGATCTCGCCCGATAAGAGCCCGTTCGTCGCGACGCTTGCGACCGCCGGCTTCGGACTCGCGGCCGTGGTGATCCAGCTCGTCGTACTGACCTCGGCCGCGTCCAGCGCGAACTCGGGCCTCTACTCGGGCACGCGCATGCTGTTCGGACTCGCGAAGGACGGACATGCACCTGCGAAGTTCGCGTTGACGGATGCGCACGGCGTACCGAAACGCTCCGTCTTCTTCACGTGCGTCTTCCTCTTCGCCGCGATTCCTCTGCTGTTCGCCGGCGACGGCGTCATCGCCGCGTTCACCTTCGTCTCCTCGATGTGCGCGACGCTCATCCTGTTCACCTGGGGATCGATCGTCGTCAGCTACATCGTCTACCGCAAGCGATACCCCGACCGCCACGCGGCCTCGGGATTCAAGATGCCTGTGTCGCGCGTCGCCCCCTGGCTGGTGCTCGCCTTCTTCGTGTTCATCGCGGCGACGCTCGTCTACGGCGACGACACGCGGCCCTCGATCCTCGCCGCACCCGCGTGGTTCGTGATCCTCACCGTGCTGTGGCAGGTGCGCAAACGGCGACTGATCCGTGACGGGCGGCCGCTGACGGGCGCCATCCCCACCGCGCCGCACCCGCTCGACGCGGACTAGATTGCAGGTTCTCGCGGAGCGCCGAGAGCGCGATTCGTGCTGTTCGCTCGAGCGGCGATGTGCCGAATCGCGCTCTCGCGCACGGAAGCCGTCAGGCGAACGCCGAGATGCCGGTGATGTCGCGCCCGATGATGAGCGCCTGCACCGTCTCCGTGCCCTCGTAGGTGTGCAGCGCTTCGATGTCGGCGAAGTGCCGGGCCACGCGATTCTCGAGCAGGATCCCGTTCCCGCCGAGCAGATCACGCGCATTCCGGGCGAGATCCCGCGCCGTGCGGGTGGCCGTGTACTTGCCGAGCGATGCGCCGGGGCCGGTGAGCTCGCCGCGCTCCTCGGCTCGCGTGAGCTGCATGAGCAGCGTCTGCAAGGAGGTGAGCGCACTCAGCATTTCGGCGAGACGCGACTGCACGATCTGCGAGGCGGCGAGCGCGCGCCCGAACTGCACGCGCTGCTGCGCGTAGTGCACGGCGCACTCGTACACGGCGACCGCGTGCCCGAGCGCCGACCACGCGACGCCCAGCCGAGTGGCCTGCAGCACGCGAGCCGTGTCCTTGAAGCTGTTGGCTCCGGGCATGCGCGCGCTCGCGGGGACGCGCACGGCGTCGAGCTCGATGTGCGCCTGCCAGATGGCGCGCAGCGAGACCTTGCCCTCGATCGTCGTCGCCCGATACCCCTCGGCGTCCTGCGGAACGAGGAATCCCTGCACCTGACCGTCATCGCCACGAGCCCAGACCACGGACACCTGGCCGACGCTGCCCGAGCCGATCCACTTCTTGTGGCCGTTGATGACGTACTCGTCGCCGTCGAGCGCGGCGCTCGTCTCCAGGCTCACGGAATCCGATCCGTGCGTCGGCTCGGTGAGGGCGAATGCACCGAGCTCGGTGCCCAGGGCGAGCGGCTCGCACCAGCGGTCGCGCTGCGCCTCCGAACCGCAGTACGCGATGGAGCGGAGGGCGAGCCCACCCTGCACACCGACGATGGTGGCGATCGACCCGTCGCCGCGAGCGAGCTCCATCATCGTCAGGCTGGCCGCCAGCAGGCTCTGCTCCGGGAAGCCCGGTACGTCGATGCCGTCGCGCAGCAGGTCGAGCTCACCGAGACGGCGCGCCAGGTCGAGCGGGTACTCGGCGCGATCCCACACGCGTGCGATGACGGGGCGCACCTCGTCCTGCACGAACGCTCGAGCGCGATCCCGGTACGCGAGATCTTCGTTCGAGACGCCGCGGAAGACGCCCGCGACATCGGGGTCCAGCGGCTCCCAGAGCGCGTACTCCGGCTCAGCGGTTCCCTGACTGATCATCGGCCTCGAACTCGACATGGCTTCCTCTCCGCGATGGGCTCCCGCCGTCGCACTTGCCCCGAGCATGCCTGAGACGCGGTGTCACGTCAAGCGAGACAGGATCGCAGAGTTCGCACAAGGTCGGCCGAAAGCAACCCACTGTCGGGTGAAACGCAGTCCCAGATCGCGTGAACTGTGCTACTTTCGGTGCATGTCAGTGCGTGCGCCCGGAACTCCGCCCGAGAGCTCGACGGCGGCGATTCGCCACCTCGCGGAGCGCGGATACGAAGCGACCACGGCGGAGGCCCTTGCGGCAGCAGTCGGCATGAGTCGCAGTACGTTCTTCCGTCGATTCGGCAGCAAGGACGATGTGGTGTTCGCGGATCACGACCTCGCGCTCGCGCGACTCGAGGCCGCGCTCGAAGACACCGCGCTCTCACCCGTCGATGCGCTGGTCACGGCGACGACCGACGTCCTGCGTCTCCTGCTCCGGGACCCCGAGGCGGCCCGACTGCGCTTCGAACTGATGCGTCTGACGCCGGCGCTGCGCGATCGCGAACTTGTCATCACGCACCGGTACGAGCGCGTCTTCACGCGCTACATTCGCGAGGTGCAGCAACCGGCGACTCCGGCCTGGGTGGCGTCGACCCTCGGCGCCTCCCTCGTCGCCGCGCACAATGCGGCGCTGCGGGCGTGGTTGCGCGGGCGCATCGCGGATGCGGCGGCGGCGCTGACCGATGACCTGCGCGACCTGACGGGCCTCTATCGGCCCTGGCTCGAGAACACTGGCGACCGCACGGAACGCCGCGTGCTCGTCGCGGTCTACGATGCTGCCGGATCGCCGGAGTCCGTGCTCGACGCGGTCTCGGAGCGCCTGCACCGCTAGTCGGGCGCGCGATCTGGGACGCCCCGCGTCGCGCCCCCTCAGAGCCCGACGATTTCGCCATCGGCGCGGCGCAGCTCGAGAGTGAAGCGCGGTCGCGACCCCGTGACGATGCACGCCGCCCCGTCGCCGAGGCCGAGTGCGTCGACCGCACGCTCGAGCACCGCCGGGTCGGGTTCTGCGCGGACGAACGAGACGAGGTCGATGGTCGGAAGATCGCCGGTGCCCGGCTGGGCCGTATCTCCCCAGTCGATCAGGAAGGGAACGTCGAGGCGTTCCGCCGAGGGGCCCGTGAGACGCCACTCGAGCAGTTCACCGGCCGGAGTGCGGCGCGACAGCCCCCTGACGTCGCCGGGGTCGAACCCGCGCGCACGCGCTCGAGCGACGGTGGCGTCGATGTCGTCGGGATGCACCGCGTACGTCTGCACGCCGGGGCCGACGAGCGCGTCGATGCCGAACATGGTGGGGAGCGTCGCGTCGGCGCGATCGGGATCGGGGCCGATCAGCTCGATGTACCGCGGCCCCCGCTCGCCGCCCACGGTGAGCGCGACGAGAGCGTTGGCGGTGCCCGTCGGGTGTGCGCCTCCCGGCGCTGCGGTCACACCCGTGCGCTGAGCGAACCACTCGATGAGGGAGGGCAGGTCGGGGCCTGCGATGACGATGTGGTCGAGGAGGCGGGGAATGCTCATGTCGAGAGTCCACCACACCCCGAAGGCGCGCGTGACGCGGGACGTCATTCCGCGTCACGCGCTCCGATGTCAGTGGCCGCGCGCGATCCACTCCTCGAGATGCGGCGCCTCATCGCCGATCGTGGTGGTGTCGCCGTGCCCCGTGTACACGACGGTCTCGGCCGGCAGCGAGAGCAGCTTGCCCCGGATCGACTCGATGATGAGCGGGAAATCGCTGAAGGAGCGACCGGTGGCGCCGGGCCCGCCCTGGAAGAGCGTGTCACCCGTGAACACTGCACCGAGCTGCGGCGCGGAGAACGAGGTGGAGCCGGGCGAGTGCCCCGGCGTGTGCAGTGCGGTCAGTTCGACTCCCGCCACGGAGAACACGGCGCCGTCCGCGATCTCGGCGTCGGGTGCGGCCTTGTGCACCGTCTCCCACAGCATCGCGTCCGCCGGGTTGAGGTGCAGCGGTGCGTCGAGCTTCTCGGCCGTCTCGCGCGCCGCGCGGATGTGGTCGTCGTGCCCGTGCGTGAGCAGGATCGCGACGGTGCGACGATCGCCGACCGCCTCTGCGACCGCTTCCGCATCGTGGGCGGGGTCGATGACGATCACCTCGGAATCGTCGCCGACGATCCAGACGTTGTTGTCGACGTCCCAGGTGCCTCCGTCGAGCGAGAACGTACCGCTCGTGACCAGGCGTTCGATGCGCGCGGCCATCAGAGCACCACCACCGAGCGGAGCACGGTGCCCTCGTGCATGCGGTCGAACGCGGCCTCCACGTCGCCGAGCCCGATGCGCTCGGTGACGAAGCCCTCGAGATCGAGGCGGCCGAGCTTGTACTGATCGATGAGCATCGAGAAGTCGCGGCTCGGCAGGCAGTCCCCGTACCACGACGACTTCAGCGATCCGCCCCGACCGAATACGTCGAGCAGCGGGAGCTCCAGCTGCATCTCGGGAGTGGGCACGCCCACGAGCACGACGCGACCGGCGAGGTCGCGAGCGTAGAACGCCTGGGTGTAGGTCTCCGGCCGACCCACGGCGTCGATCACGACGTCGGCGCCGAACCCGTCCGTCAATGCGCGAATCGCCTCGACGGGGTCTTCGGAACGGGAGTTCACCGTGTGCGTCGCGCCGAAGCGCTTCGCCTGCTCGAGCTTCGCATCATCGATGTCGACCGCGATGATCGTGGTCGCCCCGGCGAGCTGCGCCCCGGCGATCGCGGCGGTGCCCACGCCGCCGCAGCCGATCACCGCGACCGACTCTCCGCGCTGCACGCCGCCCGTGTTGATCGCGGCGCCGATGCCCGCCATCACCCCGCATCCGAGCAGCCCCACTGCGGCCGCATCCGACTCCTCGTCGATCTTGGTGCACTGGCCAGCGGCGACGAGCGTCTTCTCGATGAAGGCTCCGATGCCGAGCGCGGGCGAAAGCTCCGTGCCGTCTTCGAGGGTCATCTTCTGCTTCGCGTTGTGCGTGTCGAAGCAGTACTGGGGCTGCCCCTTGGCGCAGGCGCGGCACTGCCCGCACACGGCGCGCCAGTTCAGGATCACGCGATCCCCCACCGCGACCTCGGTGACGCCCTCGCCCACCGCTGCGACGCGACCCGTCGCCTCATGACCCAGCAGGAACGGGAACTCGTCGTTGATGCCGCCGAGCTTGTAGTGGAGGTCGGTGTGGCAGACACCGCTCGTGAGGATGTCGACGACGGCCTCGCCCGGCCCCGGATCCGGCACGATCACCGTCTCGATGGTCACCGGTGCGTTCTTCTCTCGCACGACGACGCCTTGCACTCGGTAGGCCATGTGGGTTCCTTTCGCGGGATCTCGGGCACGCATGCCCGCGCGCTCGATGTTCGCGCGGGGTCTCCCTCCAGGCTACCCAGTACCTCGGACGCACACGCCCGAGCTCACGCGATTTCTTCGACCCCGCACCACTCCGCGATGAAGAGCGCCATCGATTGCGTGCAGCGCCGGATCGACTCGATGCTGACGCGCTCGTCGAAGCCGTGGATGTTCTCGGACACCGGCCCGTACACGAGCGTCGGCGTACCGCCGTAGTTCACGAACACGCGGCCGTCGAGGTACCCGGGCGTGGTGAAGCTCGTGAGTTCGCGGCCGAACGCCGCCCGATGCGTCCGCTCGAGCACCGCCTCGGCGTCGCTTCCGGGCTCGAGCACGTAGCCCTCGGCGTAGAACCCGTCGGGTGTGACCTGCACGTCGAACGGACGGCGCTCGGCCGACCCCGACGCGGCCTCGCGCACGCACTGCTCGACCGCGGCGTGCGCGTCGGAGGCCGTCATGCCGGGGTACAGTGCAACGCGGAGCCGCAGCTCGCACCACGCAGGAACACTCGACGGCCAATCGCCGCCTCGAATACCGCCGATGTTGAAGTTGATCGGGTGATCCAGATCCTCGAAGTACGGGTGCTGATACTGCTCGGCGTTCCACTCCGCCTCGAGCCCCCGAAGCGCACCGATCACCTCGTAGGCGGCATCGATCGCGTTGAACCCGTTCGCCATCTCCCGCGGGTGCGTCGGCTCGCCGCTCACCCGGATCGTGCACCACAGCACGCCGACGTTCGCGCGCACGAGCGCATCCTCCTCGGGTTCCGAGATGATGACGGCCTCGGCCTCGTACCCCCGCAGCAGCGCCGCCAGCGAACCGTTCCCCGTGCACTCCTCCTCGACGACCGACTGCAGGTGCACGCGAGCCGTCGGGGCGAGTCCGGCGCGCCGCAGCGCGTCGAAGGCGAACAGGTTGGCGATGAGACCGGCCTTCATGTCGCCCGCCCCGCGACCGTACATCCACCCGTCGCGCACCTCCGCGTCCCACGGCGAGCGCGACCACTGCTCCTCCGGCCCCTCGGGCACGACGTCGATGTGCCCGTTCAGGATGAGCGATCGCCCCACCTCGCGGGCGGGCGTGTAGGTGCCCACGACATTGGTCATGCTGGCGTAGTCGACCGTCGACGGGCCGTACCCGGGGTGGGCCTCGAGCTCGGGCGATCCGATCGTCCACCGATCGATGTCGAGGCCGAGCGCCGCCATGCGCCCCTCGATGAGATCCTGAGCGGCTTCTTCGCCGGCGCGGAGCGAGGGGGCCGCGACGAGGTCCGCGGTGGCGCGGATCTGCTCGTCGAATGCTGCGTCGACCGCGTCGAGAATGCGCTGCGTCTGCGTGTCCGAGATCATGGGTGCCTCCGATTCCGTGTACTCCTCCGGCGGCGAGGCTGCCGGGCGCGGGTGATCCCGCATGCTTCGAGGCTAGGGCGGGAGCGGGCCGCGATGCATGTCGGATCGCCTCCGCTTGCCGGCGCTCCGTGTGCAATCGGACACCCGCCCGTGCGCTCTTCAGAGGTCGAGGATCACCATCGCGATGGCGGCGTCGCGCGGCACGGTGACGTCGAGGCCGCTGAGGTCTTGGAACGCGCGCAGCCGTTTGAGCACGGTGTTGCGGTGGAGGAAGAGCTCCTCGGCCGTGCGCTGCATGGATCCCGTCCTGATGAAGGTGCGCAGGGTGACGGCGAGGCGGTCGCGCTCCCCCTCGGGGATCGCGTCGAACGCCCCGGTGAGCTCGTGCGTGAATCCGGCGAGACGCTCGAGCATCGTCTCACGAGCGATCGAGGCGAAGCCGTCGCGGAGCCGGCAGACCGCCCCCTCGTCGGCGCGCTCGGCCAGATCGACGGCGATGGCGGCCGCCCGCCCCACGAGATCGAGGCCGTGCACGCGCGAGACGTATCCGCCCGCGAGCCCGGGGTCGGCGTCGACCCAGTCGATGGGACCGCGTCGTGGACGCAGCAGCACCGTCGTATCGCCGTCATCGAAGTACTGCCCGCCGTTCTCGAGCACCTCGCGGGACAGTCGCTCCCCGTCGCGCGTCGTCGCGAGCATCTCGTATTCGACCGACGTCGAGAGCCGCAGCATGTGCGCGATCGCGAGCAGCTCGTCGCCCGTGGCCTGACCGGAGAAGAGCCGTGCCCGCGCGCGCTCCTTCGCGGTGCGATGCTGCTGCGCCATCGAGTCCGATTCCTCGAGGAACGCCCGCTGCACCTCCGTCGCGTACCGTTCGACGACGTCGAGCACCTGCTCGCCGTGCGCGAGCAGCGCATCGGTGAGATCGGGCCGGGCGGCGCGCTCGAGCCCGCGCCACAGCACGCGGAAGTTGATGCGCACGGCCTCCATGAACCGTTCGACGCGCACGCCCTGGCGCGCCCGACGGCGGCCGAGCGCCTCCGCGAACGCCGACGGCTCCTCCGCACCGGCGTCTCCCGCGAGCCGCGACGCGAAGAGCGCGAAGGCGTTTCTCGCCGTGCGCTCGATGTCGTCGGCGGCGACCGCGTCGCCGACGTACCCGTCGTGCGTGCTCAATTCGGCGAGGAAGTCCTCGAGGAGCCGCGGCGTGTCCGCGCGGACTCGGTCGATGAGCTGGAGCCAACGCGGATCATGCATCACTCCATTGTGCGGCACCGCCCGCCGAGCGGCACTACTCCAGTTCGGTCGAGAGCTCCAGCCAGCGCTCCTCGAGCGCCGCGACCTCGTCCTCGAGCGCCGTGATCTTCGTCATCTCAGCGTTCAGCGCCGTGTAGTCGCTCTGATCCATCGACGCGAGGCCCGTGCGCGCCTGGGCGGCGTCGCGCTGCAGCCGCTCCATCTTGCGCTCGACGGCGGAGAGCTCCTTCTCGGCGGCACGCCGTTCGGCGCCGCTGAGGGCCGGAGTGCGCTCGGCGCTCGGGGCGCTCGCGCCGCCGGAGGGCGATTGCGCCGCCGGGGCACCCGCGTCTTCGGCGGCCCGCAGTTCGAGGTACTGGTCGACCCCGCCCGGCAGGTGCCGCAGGCGCCGATCGAGGATGGCGTACTGCTGATCGGTCACGCGCTCGAGGAAGTACCGGTCGTGCGACACCACGATGAGCGTGCCCGGCCAGGAGTCGAGCAGATCCTCCATCGCCGCCAGCATGTCGGTGTCGAGGTCGTTCGTCGGCTCGTCGAGGATCAGCACGTTGGGCTGGTCGAGCAGGATCAGGAGCAGTTGCAGGCGGCGCTTCTGCCCGCCGGAGAGGTCTTTCACGGGCGTCGACAGCTGCGCGCTGGTGAACCCCATGCGCTCGAGCAGCTGGCCCGGCGTCAGTTCCTGAGCCTTCGAGCCGGAGCCGACCGTGAAGCTCGTGCGCAGACCGTCGATCACCGTGCGCACCGGATCCTGCAGGTGCTCCTCGAGCTCGTCGAGTCGCTGCGTGAGGGTCGCCACCTGCACCGTCTTGCCGCGCTTGACGCGCCCCGACGTCGGCTCGATAGTGCCCGAGATGAGCCCCAGCAGCGTCGACTTGCCCGCTCCGTTCACCCCCAGAATGCCCGTGCGCTCGCCCGGCGCGAGCAGCCAGTCCACGCCGTCGAGGATCACCCGGCCGCCGTACTCCACCCCCGCTTCGACGAGGTTGACCACCTCTTTGCCGAGGCGGGCGACGGCCATCGACTGCAGCGAGACGCGATCCCGGATCTCGGGCACGTCGGCGATCAGCTCGTTCGCCGCGTCGATGCGGAACTTCGGCTTCGACGTTCGGGCCGGCGCCCCCCGCCGCAGCCACGCGAGCTCCTTGCGCGCGAGATTCTGCCGCTTCTGCTCGATGGCCGCGGCCTGACGATCGCGCTCGACGCGCTGCAGGATGTATGCGGCGTACCCGCCCTCGAACGGTTCGACTACGCGGTCGTGCACCTCCCAGGTGGTGTTGCAGACCTCGTCGAGAAACCACCGGTCGTGCGTGACGACGAGCAGAGCGCCCTGGCCCTTCGGCCAGCGCCGCTTCAGATGGTTCGCGAGCCAGGCGATGCCCTCGACGTCGAGGTGGTTGGTGGGCTCGTCGAGGAAGACGATGTCGTGCTGCTGCACGAGGAGCCGGGCGAGCGCCACACGGCGGCGCTGGCCTCCCGAGAGCGCTTCGAGCGGGGCTTCCCAGTCCAGATCGGAGATGAGGCCGGCGATCACCTCTCGAGCCTGCGGGTCACTCGCCCACTCGTACTCCTCGCGGTCGCCGACGACGGTGCGCCCGACGGTGCCGCCCGCATCGAAGACGTCCGCCTGATCGAGCACGCCGACGGTCGTGCCGCCGCGCAGGGTCACCTGGCCGCCGTCGGGCTCGCGCCGCCCCGCGAGCATCATCAGCAGGCTCGACTTGCCGTCGCCGTTGCGACCGACGATGCCGATCCTGTCGCCCTCGGACACGCCGAGCGTCACCGAGTCGAACACGGTCTTGGTCGGTACTTCGAGGTGCAGGGCCTCGGCTCCCAGTAGATGCGCCATATCCCCTCAAGCGTAGTCGTGACGGGCAGACGGCGTCGGAGCGATGCGGCGTCGATGCGTCACGCGTTCATGCCGCGCAGCACGAGCCTCCGCAGCAGGCTCCCCCGTCGCCGAGCAGATTCATGATCTCGCGCGTCTCGGCGTCGGCGAACGATGCGGCGCCGTCGAGTTCGGGTCGCGCGTCGAGGGGCGGAACCTCTGCCGCGGCGGGCTCGGTCGGATGCTGATCGGTCATGGGGGTACTCCTTCTGAACGGGGTCGGGTCTAGACGGTGCGGGCCGGAGCATCTCCGCGCTGGAATCCGAGCACCTGCTCGAAGACGTTCGCGAAGGCGTCGGCCGACTGGGCTCCGGAGACGCCGTACTTCTCGTCGAGCAGGAAGAACGGCACGCCGCTGATGCCGAGCTGCCGCGCGCGCACGATGTCGCGCTGCACCGCCTCGCCATAGGCGTCGTCATCGAGCGCGGCACGCACTTCGTCGCCATCGAGCCCGGCCTCGGCTCCGAGCCGGGCGAGGGCATCCGCGTCCGACATATCCGCGCCCTCCGCGAAGT
Organism: Leucobacter sp. USCH14; assembly: GCF_037619215.1. Lineage (NCBI taxonomy): Bacteria > Bacillati > Actinomycetota > Actinomycetes > Micrococcales > Microbacteriaceae > Leucobacter > Leucobacter sp. USCH14. The sequence continues at coordinate 63,495 of NZ_JAQPZP010000012.1, read as the reverse complement.
AGGCGCGGAACAGTCGCTCCTGCACCTCGGCCTGCACGCCGCGATCCCGGGCGAGGTGCAGCACGCGGTGCGCGCGCTGCGTGTTCGCGTGCTGCACGTCGTCGAAGCGGAACTCGACGCCCTCGGACGCGCCGAGCTCGGTCATCTGCCCGAGCATCTGCTCGACCTGCTCAGCGGGCATGCCCTTGTGGTGCACGAGGAAGTCGACCTCGCTGCCGGCGAAGTCGAGCGGCGTGTCGGGTGCGAGCTCGAAACTGTGGCTCTCGACCTCGATCGCGACGTCGGGGTGCTGCTCGTGAAATGCTCGCACTCCGGCTTCGAACCGGTGCTTGCCGAGGTAGCACCAGGGGCAGGCGATGTCTGACCAGATATCGACGCGGATCGTCTCGTCCGCGGGCGTCGTTTCACTCACCCACGGTGCAGCGCCGAGCGGCCCGATCCTATTCCCCGTAGAAACGGGATCCTCGGTTCCCGGCATCGCGATCCCGCTCAGATCACGCGTGCGCCCGGCACCGGACCGCTCACCGTCAGCGCCCGGAAGCCGCGCCGACCGAGCACGGCGCGCACCTCCGCCGCCTCCTGCGGTGTGCCCACGAGGAACGCGATCGTCGGCCCGGAGCCCGAGACGATTCCCGCGAGCGCCCCGCGCGACTCCCCCAGCTCGAGAATCTCCGTCAGCTCCGGCGCGAGTTTGAGTGCGGCGACCTGCAGATCGTTGTGCATGGCGTCCGCGAGCGAATCGGCATCCCCGACGCGCACGGCCTGCAGCACGGCGGTCTCCACTTTCACGAGGTCGGGTTGCGGCCCGAGGTCGCTGGCGTGCCGGTCGCGGTGCTCGTCGAGCGTGCGGTAGACGACCGGCGTGCTGAGCCCCGAATCGGAGAGCGCGAGCACCCAGTGGAAGTCGCCCTGGGCGAGCGCCGGGCTGAGCTCGTCCCCGCGCCCCGTGCCGACCGCGGTGCCCCCCTCGAGCGCGAACGGCACGTCGGCGCCCAGTTCCGCGGCGAGCGGCAGGAGGCCCGCCCTGCCGAGCCCCGTGCCCCACAGCTCGTCGCACGCGACGAGCGTGGCGGCGGCGTCCGCCGATCCACCGCCCATGCCGCCCGCGATCGGCACGCGCTTCAGCACGGTGAGCGCGACACCCCCGCGGTATCCGGTGCGACGGGCCAGGAGCCTCGCGGCGGCGATGGCGAGGTTCGAGTCGTCGAGCGGCAGGGCGGATGCGTCGACGGGGCCGACGAACTGAATCGAGAAGCCCTCCGCATGCACGGCGGTCACCTCCTCGAAGAGCGAGACCGCCTGGTAGAGCGAGGCGACGTCATGGTACCCGTCGGATTGCAGCGCTCCGACACGGAAAAATACATTGATCTTCCCGGGCGCGCGCACCGTGACCGGGCCCCCTCGGCTCCTACCCATGGTCCTACGCTAGCGCAAGCCGAGTCGGCGACTTGACGCCCGTGAAACACAGACTCGTTAGTTGACAAGCATCAACCAAGCGGTATGGTTGATCTCTGTCAACAGTTGACTTGCATCAACCGACGCTTCACCCGCATCGAGCGACGCCCCTCGCGTCCGGTGCCGCCCCAGCACACAGAATCAGGAACTCATGTCTCTCCCCGCATCCGCCCATACGGAACCGCCGAAGATGACGCATCGCCAGGTACTCGAGGCGCTCTCGGGCCTGCTCCTCGGCATGTTCGTCTCGATGCTCGCCTCGACCGTCGTGTCGAGTTCGCTTCCCGTCATCATTCACGACCTCGAGGGCGACCAGGCCGCCTACACCTGGGTCGTCACCGCGACCCTGCTCACCACGGCGATCTCGACCCCGATCTGGGGCAAGCTCTCCGACCTCTTCAACCGCAAACTCCTCTTCCAGCTCGCGATCGGCGTATTCGTCCTCGCGACGGCCGCCGCCGGGTTCTCGCAGGATCCTGGCACGATGATCGCCTTCCGCGCCGTGCAGGGCATCGGCGCCGGCGGGCTCGCCGCCCTCAGCCAGGTCATCATGGCCGACATCATCAGCCCGCGCGAACGCGGCCGCTACATGGGCCTCTTCGGAGCGGTCATGGCGCTCTCGACGGTCGGCGGCCCGCTGCTCGGCGGCGTGATCACCGACTCCATCAACTGGCGCTGGAACTTCTTCGTCGCGCTCCCGTTCGCCGTCGCCGCACTGTTCATCGTGCAGAAGACCCTGCATCTGCCGAAGCGCCCGCGCAAGCGCACGAGCATCGACTACTTCGGCATCGTGCTGCTCTCCGCAGCCGTCTCCCTGCTGCTCATCTGGGTGACCAACGCCGGCAAGGACTACGACTGGTGGAGCCTCACCACGCTGCTCATGGTCGGCGGCGCCCTCCTCGCCGCAGTGCTCTTCATCATCGTCGAGCTGCGCTCGAAGGAGCCGCTCATCCCGCTGACGCTCTTCCGCAGCCGCACGTTCACGCTCGCCGTCGTCGCATCGATCGCGACCGGCATCGCGATGTTCGGCTCTTCGGTGTTCCTGAGCCAGTACATGCAGCTCTCGCGCGGCGCCACCCCGACCCAGGCGGGCGTCATGACCATCCCGATGATCGCCGGTCTGCTGCTCGCGTCGATCGGCGTGGGCGGCCTCATCACGAAGTACGGCAAGTGGAAGCCGTACCTCATCGTGGGGGCGATCCTGCTCATCGCCGGATCGACGATGCTCTCGACCATCCACTACGACACGAACTTCGCGCTGGTGTCGCTGTACATGTTCCTGCTCGGCGCCGGCGTGGGCATGACCATGCAGAACCTCGTGCTCGTCGTGCAGAACACCACGGAGCCCTCGCAGATCGGCGTCTCGAGCTCGGGCGTCACCTTCTTCCGCAGCCTCGGCGGCACCATCGGCGTCTCCGTGATGGGAGCGGCACTCGCAACCAAGGTGTCCGATCTGATGGGCTCGGAAACGATCCTCCGCAAGATGGGCACCGCCCTCCAGTCGCTCGGAGAGGAGGGCGCCGCCGTCGCGCAGCAGCTGAAGTCGGGCGCACTCCCCGAGGTATCGTCGATGCCCCATGCGATCCGCATCATCGTCGAAGACGTCTACGCGCAGGGCATCTCGCACTCGTTCCTCATCGCCGTGCCGTTCGCAGTGCTCAGCCTGCTCGCGATCCTCTTCCTCCCGAACACGCCGCTCACCAGCATGACGAACAGCGAGCGAGCCCGTGCGTCCGAGGCGGATCTCGCCACTGTCTCGACGTCGGAGGGCATGTCGGTGCTGACCGCTACCGGGAGCATTCCCGTGATCGACGATGACGAGCCGAATCCGTCGTCGAGGAGGTAGCGCCGTGTCTCGCGGAAGCGACCCTCGCTCACAGGCCTTCGAAGCGCTCGAACGCGAGTTCGAGCTCATCTTCACCCAGTTCCGCCGTTCGGCGATGGCCAACGCATCGCAGGTGAGCGAGGGGATGCTTCCCGGGGCGTACAAAGTGCTGACCACGATCTCGCGGATCGGGAGCGCCACGCTCTCCGAGCTCACCGAGATCCTGCTCACGGATAAGGGGCAGATGAGCCGCACCATCCGCGAGCTCGACGAGCGCGGGCTCATCGACCGGGCTCCCGATCCGAGCGACGGCCGGTCGATGCGCATCTCGCTGAGCGAGTTCGGCGCTCACCGTCTCGCGGTCACGCGCGGAGAGAAGGAGCACGAGCTCCGAGACGCGATGGGGCGGTGGACGGTCAGCGACATCGTCCGGTTCACCGAGCTGCTGCACGCACTCTCGCTCGGGCTCACTCCCCGGGAGACGTGAAACGCGCCGCGATTCGCGCGATCGCGAGGAATTCCTCGACGGCGAGCTGCTCTGCCCGCGCTTCGGGGTTCAACCCGGCCTCCGTGATGACCGCGACCGTTCGTTCGAATCCGCCGAGTACCGGCTGCAGCGCTTGGCGGAGCATCTTCCGACGCTGCGCGAAGGCGGCACCCACGAGATCGAACGTCAGGCGGCGCTCGGCCTCGGTGCCCCGGGGGGTCTCTCGTCGTTCGTAGCGCACGAGCACGGAATCGACCCCGGGCACCGGCCAGAAGATGCGCCGACTGACGGTTCCCGCGATGCTCCAGTGGCCGTACCAGGCGGCTTTCGCGCTCGGCGAGCCGTACTCCTTCGAACCCGGCTGGGCGGCGATGCGATACCCCACCTCCGCCTGCACCATCACGAGACCGGCCCGAAGCTCGGGCAGCAATTCGAGCAGATGCATCAGGATCGGCACCGAGACGTTGTACGGCAGGTTCGCGACGAGCAGCGCCGGCGGGTCGTCCGCCGCGAAGTCGGAGGCGGATACCTCGAGCGCGTCGCTGCGTACGACGTTCAGGCGCGCGCGAGCGGGGTCCTCGAACACATCGGGCTGCATCGCGGCGACCGTCGCGGGGAGTTCAGCGGCGAGCCGATGATCGATCTCGACCGCGGTGACCGCGGCCCCCGCCTCGGTGAGCCCGAGCGTCAGCGATCCGAGCCCGGGGCCGACCTCGACGACGCGTTCTCCGCGACGCACACCGGCGAGACGCACGATCTTGCGCACGGTATTGGGGTCGATCACGAAGTTCTGGCCGAGCTTCTTGGTCGGCGAGACTCCGAGCCGCTCGGCGAGCTCGCGCACCTGCGCCGGCCCGAGGAGGGCGGACGCCTCGCGGTCGTCGTCGCTCACGCCGCGGCCTCTGCCGGCTCGGGCTCCCACGAGCCGTAGACGCGCTCGGTGTTCGCGGCCACCAGCGCGCACACCTCGTCGAGCGGGCGACCCAGGGTCTCGGCGAGACGGCGAACCGTGTACGGCAGGAGGTACGGCGCGTTCGGTCGGCCGCGGAAGGGCTCCGGAGTCAGGAACGGAGCGTCGGTCTCCATCAGCAGCAGCTCCGGCTTGGTGATGGCGAGCGCTTCGCGCAGCACCGGAGCGTTCTTGAAGGTCGACGGCCCCGCCACGGAGACGTACCAGCCGCGCTCGTTGCAGATCTTGGCGAGCCGAACATCGCCCGAGAAGCAGTGGAAGACCGTCCGCTCAGGCGCTCCGACGCGGAGCAGCGTCGCGACCACCTCGTCGTGCGCATCCCGGTCGTGGATCTGCAGCGCGATTCCGTGCGCCTTCGCGATCTCGATGTGCGCCTCGAACGATTCGATCTGCGCTCCACGACCCTCCTCTCCGGTTCTGAAGAAGTCGAGTCCGGTCTCCCCGATGGCGCGCACCCGGGGCTGAGCCGCGAGTCGCGCGATCTCGGAGAGCTGCTCGTGCAGCATCCCCTGCTCCGCCACTCGGGGAGCTTCGTTCGGATGGAGCGCGACCGCCGCGAGCACTCGAGCGTCGCCCGCCGCCAGCTGCGCGCTCCAGCGACTGGTCTCGAGGTCGGTTCCGACCTGCACCACGCCGCGCACGCCGACGGCCTCGGCACGCGCCAACGAGTCGAGCGGATCGAGCTGATCCACACCGTCCTCGAACTCGAGGTGCGTGTGGTTGTCGTAGATCGGCAGCGGAAGCGGTTCGGGTGCCTCCGGTCGGGTCAGGTCGCGGCCTCCGGATTGGGCGCGCTTGCGCAGACCGCCTTCGGGAATGCTCGCCGCAGACTCGGTCACTTGCTCGTCTCGTCCGTGTCGATGCGCGGGAACAGCACGGCGAGTGCCTGCTGCTCGGTTCCCGGAGCGATTTTGCCCCACACGGCCGCATCGCGGATCGGCTGCTCGTCGAGTGCTCCGAGGGTCGCCTCTGCCCCGAGCGCCGCCCACAGCTTGTTCGTCGCGCGAGGCACCACAGGCGCGAGCAGCTCGGCGAGCACGCGCAGCCCCTCCGTCGCGGTGTAGAGCACGGTGCCGAGGCGAGCACGCTGCTCGGCGTCCTTCGCGAGGGCCCAGGGCTCCTGCTCGGTGATGTACCCGTTGAGCGCGTCGACGAGCTCCCAGATCGCGGCGATGGCGTCGTGGATCGCGAAGGCCTCGATGTGCTGGTCGGCACGTTCCGCTGCTGAGGCCGCCAGCTCTCGGATCGCCGCGTCCGCGGCCAGCTCCTCGCCCGCATCCGGAACCCGGGACTCGAAGTACTTCGCGTTCATCGCGAGCACTCGGCTGGCGAGGTTGCCGAAGCCGTTCGCGAGCTCGGCCTGGTACCGGGCCGCCAGGTCCTCCCAGCTGAACGAGCCGTCGTGACCGAACGAGATCGCACGCATGAAGTAGTAGCGGAAGGCATCGGAGCCGAAGGTGTCGGTGATCTCGTTCGGAGCGATACCGGTGAGCTTCGACTTCGACATCTTCTCGCCCCCCACCAGCAGCCAGCCGTGCGCGAAGACGTGGTTCGGCACGTCGAGCCCGGCAGCCATCAGCATCGCCGGCCAGATCACGGCGTGGAAGCGGAGGATGTCCTTGCCGACGAGGTGATTCGCGGGCCAGCGACGTGCGAACTCCTCGTCGTCCTGCCCGTACCCGATCGCGGTGACGTAGTTGAGGAGCGCGTCGAACCACACGTAGGTGACGTGCGAGGAATCCCACGGAATCGGGATGCCCCAGTCGAACGAGGTGCGCGAGATGGAGAGATCTTCGAGCCCCTGCTGCACGAAGGCGATGACCTCGTTCCGCGCACTGGCCGGCTGCACGAAATCGGGGCGCTCCTCGTACAGGGCGAGGAGACGATCCTGAAACGCGCTCATCTTGAAGAAGTAGTTCTTCTCCTGCAGCAGCTCGAGCGGCTTCGAGTGGATCGCGCAGACCTTCTGACCCTCGAACTCGCCCGTGCCGTCGACGATCTCGCTCTTCGGCTTGAACTCCTCGCACCCGACGCAGTACAGCGCCTCGAACTCGCCCGCGTAGACGTGGCCGTCGTCGTGGAGCTTCTGCAGGAACTTCGCAACGCCCTCCTCGTGGCGCGCGTCGGTCGTGCGGATGAAATCGTCGTTGGAGATGTCGATCAGGTCGAGCAGCGGCTTCCACGACGACTCGACGAGCCGATCCGCCCATTCCTTCGGGGCGACGCCGTTCGCGGTCGCCGTGCGCAGGATCTTCTGGCCGTGCTCGTCGGTGCCCGTGAGGAACCAGGTGTCGTCCCCGGCCTGGCGGTGCCATCGCGCCAGCACATCGGCGGCGACTTCGGTGTAGGCGTGCCCGATGTGCGGGGCGTCGTTGACGTAGAAGATGGGCGTCGTCAGGAAGAACGAGGAGGGGGTGGCCATGGCTTCCATTGTATTGAAAACCGCGCACCGAACTGATCGTGCCGCGAGGCGCTCGGTCACTCCCCCGCAGCGACCATGATCTCGGGCTCGTGGCGCACCGGGAAGTTCACGGAGTTCGCGATGAAGCACGCATCCGAGGCGTCGGCGTGCGCCGCTCGCGCCGCATCGACCATCTGAGCTTCGGCGACCGTGACGCGCGGTCGCAGCACGACCTCTTCGAAGGCCCCGCCGACCCCCCGCTGCCGCATCACACCGATCGCATCGTCGGTGTAGGCCGTGACGACCACCCCGGCGCGCACGGCCATGTGCAAGTACGAGAGCATGTGGCACTGCGCCAGCGCGGAGACGAGCAGCTCCTCGGGATTCCACCGATCGCGGTCGCCGTGGAACGTGGGATCGGCGGAGCCCTCAAGCGCCGCCTTCCCCGCGGCCCGGATCAGCAGCTCCCGCCCGTACGCGCGGTACCCGCTCGTCCCGGTGCCCCGATTGCCCGTCCACTCGATGCCGATGCGGTACTCGTGCAGATCCTTCATGGCCCCACTCTAAACGTTGCCGCGCCGCTGCGAGAGTAGGATCGAGACCATGAGTTCAGCGACCAGCACCGCAGCAGTCGGCACCGAATCGTCCGTTCCGCAGGAGCGTCTCGTGCGCACCGAGATCCCCGGCCCCCGCTCGAAGGAGATCCACGAGCGGCGCCGCGCGGTCGTGCCTCCCGGGGTGCACAGCGTGCTGCCGGTCTACATCGAGCGCGCGCACGACTCGATCCTCGTCGACGTCGACGGCAACCAGATCATCGACGTCTGCGGGGGCATCGGCGTCACCACGATCGGCCACACCGACGATCGCGTGGTCGCGGCTGCGACGGCGCAATTGCAGAACGTGACCCACACGCTGTTTACGATGACGCCGTACGAGCCGTACGTGCAGGTGGCGGAGCGCCTCGCCAAGCACGTACCGGGTTCGACGGATGCCGCACCCTACAAGACTCTGCTCATGAACTCCGGCGCCGAAGCCGTCGAGAACGGGGTGAAGATCGCCCGCAAGTTCACCGGCCGACCCGGCGTCGCCGTGCTCGAGCACGCTTACCACGGCCGCACGCTCCTCACGAGCAGCATGAATCACAAGGCCGCACCATACGCGCTCGGGTACGGCCCGCGCGTCGGCGACATCTACAAGGCGCCGAACTCCTACCCGCTGCACGATGGTCTCTCGGGCCCGGAGGCGGCTGCGCGCACGATCGCGTACCTCGAGAAGCAGGCCGGCGCGGCGGACCTCGCCTGCCTCGTCGTCGAACCCATTCAGGGCGAAGGCGGGTTCATCGTGCCCGCCGACGGCTTCCTCCCCGCGCTCGCCGAGTGGTGCCGCGCGAACGGAGTGGTATTCATCGCCGACGAGGTGCAGGCGGGCATGGCCCGCACCGGTACCGTCTTCTCGATCGAGCAGTTCGGCGTCGTTCCCGACATCGTGCTCTCCGCCAAGGGGATCGCGGGAGGCCTGCCGCTCGCCGGCATCACCGGCCGGGCCGACATCATGGACCAGTCGCAGCCCGGTGGCCTCGGAGGCACCTTCGGCGGCAATCCCGTCTCGTGCGCCGCCGCGGTCGCCGTGTTCGAGCAGATCGACGCACTCGGGCTGCTCGACGAGGCACGACGGATCGAAGCCTCGTTCGGGAGCGGCCTGCGTGCGCTGCAGGAGCGCTTCCCCGCGATCGCCGAGGTCCGCGGCCGAGGGGCGATGCTCGCCATCGAGATCACGAAGCCGGGCACTCTCGAACCGGATGCCGACCTCGTCGCCCGCGTGATCGATGCAGCGGCGCAGCGCGGCGTGCTGCTCCTGAGCAGCGGCGTGCACAATCAGGCGATCCGCTTCCTGCCGTCGCTGAAGATGAGCGACGAGATGATCGCCGATGTGATGAGCGTGCTCGACGAGTCGTTCGCCGCGGCCGGAGAGTAGGCTGAGGGGGCTTCGGCGCCGCCGAGGCCCCCTCAGCCGCGCTCGGGGCGCGACGTGCTGGGTGCGTCGGGCAGGATCACGGGCTCGATGCCGCCGAAGTCGGTTTCGCCGAACGATTGCTCGCCGTCGCTTCCCGCCAAATCCTGATCGACCGACGGGTTGAGGCCCTCCCGCGACTCCGCGGAGCGCGGCGGTGCCGTCGTTACGACGGACGGCGTTCGACTCCGATCGGCCTCCGAGCACGAGCTCCCCGGAACCTCGCCGAGATCGATGCCGGATCCCTCGAGACTGCCGGTGTCGACGACGTCTCCGACCGCGTGCACGTCGATCACCACGACGGTGACATTGTCACGACCGGCATTCTCGAGCGCGTGATGCACGAGGGAGCGCGCGGCGGACTCGGCAGTGGCCTCCGTTGCCAGGAAGTGCTGGATTCCCACATCGGTGAGCTCCTTGGTGAGGCCATCGGAGCAGATCAGGATGCGCTGGCCCGGGATGAGCGCGAGCGACGTGTAATCCGGAATGGGCGCCTCGTTGAATCCGACCGCTCGCGTGATCACGTTCGCGTGCGGATGCACTTCCGCTTCTTCCTCGGTGATCGCACCCGTGTCGATGAGGTGCTGCACGACCGAGTGATCGACGGTGATCTGACTCAGTGCGCCCTTGAAGTACTGATAGACGCGGGAGTCTCCGATGTTGAAGACCTTCCACGTCGGCTCCGCATCCGTGCCGAGCACGACTCCGGTGACCGTCGTCCCGGCGCCGAGCTCCGTATCCCCGGCATCGAGCTCGATATCGTCGACGGCGTCGCTCAACGTGCCGTCGATGTCCTGCTCGCTGACGAGATCCTTGCCGCCGAGTTCGGCGAGGCGCCGCACCACCGCAGCGGACGCGATCTCCCCGGCCGAGTGGCCGCCCATGCCGTCCGCGATCGCGAACACGGGCGGGATCGTCACGTAACTGTCCTGGTTGCTGTCACGGCGTCGTCCTACGTCCGTCACCGCGAACCACGAGAGCTCGAGCTCCAGCTCGCCCCCGGCACGGTAGTTCAGGCGTCGCCGAACTCCGTTCTCTCCGCGAGCCGTCACAGCTTCCCTCTCATCGACACCCGAGCCATATTACCCTGCATCCGTCTCGCGCGATGTCGCCCGTCCCGGAGCCCCGAGGTCGGTGACGAGCGTGAGCAGGCGATCGTCCGGGTCGGCATGCAGCTCGAGCCCAGCACCCTCACCCCACTGCAGCAGCGCGTCGACATCATCGATCGCGGCCTGCGATTGCGCCAGGCGACGTACCAGGTCTCCCTTCGCCGCCTTGTTGAAGTGGTTGAGCGCACGCACCTCGCCGTCGTCACTGCGCTGCGCGACGTGCACGAACCAGCCGGCTCCGGCGGGGAGCGGGGCCAGAGCGCCGTAATCCTGTGAGCGGAGATCGAGCACGATTCCCGGAGCGTCCGACCAGGCGACGTCGGAGTGGGCGCCCGCCCAGAGGCGCTTCAACGGCACTCCGAGCGCGGGCAGGCGGGAGCTCGCCGAGAGGCGATAGGCCGGGATCTCGTCGCCTGCGCCGATGATCCCGAAGAGCGCCGATTGCACGGCGACGTGGTCATCGAGCCAGGCGCGAGAACGCTCATCGAGCGTGGCGACGTCGAGCGCGTCGTACAGCACGCCCGTGTATCGCTCGATCGCCGGGAGCACGCCGCTGTCGCCGAGACGCAGATTGTGCCCGAGCTCACCCCGATTCTTGACGCCGAGCTTGAGCGCCTTCGCAGCGGACTCCTCGTCCGCGCTGAGCGCCTCCAGCGCACTGCGCACGCGGCTTCTGCTCTCGTCGAGTTCGTCTGCGAAACGCAGACGCGAGGGATCGAAGACGCCGGTGCCGCCCGAGCGCTTGGTCTCCGAGGGTGGGAGCAGGAGGAGCATGCGTGCCTTTCGTGCTGGGCAGACGAAAGGCCGATCGCCGCTCCCGAAGGAGCGCGACCGGCCTGTCGTCGGTGCTGCGGATTACGCTACGGTTGCGCGACCCGCGACGATGGTAATGGTGTCGTGGTCGACGGACAGGAACCCGTCCTCCGCCTCGACGGCGACCTTCTCGCCGCCCGCCGTCGTGACGCGGACCTCGCCCTTCGCAAGAAGCGCGAGCAGGGGCTCGTGACCGCTGAGAATGCCGATCTCGCCCTCGACCGTCTTGGCGATGACCTGGGCGGCTTCACCCGACCAGACCTGCCGCTCGGCCGAGACGACGCTCACGTTCAGCGCCATCGCTTAGGCCAGATCCTTCTGCATCTTCGCCCAGTTCTCCTCGACGTCGCTGATGCCGCCGACGTTGAAGAACGCCTGCTCTGCGACGTGGTCGAACTCGCCCTTGGTGATCGCGTCGAACGACTCGATCGTCTCCTTGAGCGGAACCGTCGATCCCTCGACACCCGTGAACTTCTTCGCCATGTAGGTATTCTGCGAGAGGAACTGCTGGATGCGACGTGCGCGCGACACGGTGATCTTGTCCTCTTCGGAGAGCTCGTCGACACCGAGGATCGCGATGATCTCCTGGAGCTCCTTGTTCTTCTGCAGAATCGCCTTGACCGTGGTCGCCACGCGGTAGTGGTCCTCGCCCAAGTAGCGCGGATCGAGGATGCGCGAGGTCGACGTCAGCGGATCGATCGCGGGGTACAGACCCTTCGAAGCGATCTCGCGCGACAGCTCGGTCGTCGCGTCGAGGTGCGCGAACGTCGTGGCCGGTGCGGGGTCGGTGTAGTCGTCCGCGGGGACGTAGATCGCCTGGAGCGAGGTGATCGAGTGGCCGCGCGTCGAGGTGATGCGCTCCTGGAGCACGCCCATCTCATCGGCGAGGTTCGGCTGGTAGCCCACGGCGGAGGGCATGCGGCCGAGCAGCGTCGACACCTCGGACCCCGCCTGCGTGAAGCGGAAGATGTTGTCGATGAAGAGCAGCACGTCCTGCTTCTGCACATCGCGGAAGTACTCCGCCATGGTCAGTGCCGAGAGCGCGACGCGGAGACGGGTTCCCGGCGGCTCGTCCATCTGGCCGAAGACGAGTGCGGTCTTGTCGAAGACGCCCGCCTCCTCCATCTCGTGGATGAGGTCGTTGCCCTCACGGGTGCGCTCACCGACGCCCGCGAATACGGACACGCCGCCGTGATCCTGCGCGACTCGCTGGATCATCTCCTGGATCAGCACGGTCTTGCCCACGCCGGCGCCGCCGAACAGACCGATCTTGCCGCCCTGAACGTACGGCGTCAGGAGGTCGATCGACTTGATGCCGGTTTCGAAGAGCTCGGTCTTCGACTCGAGCTGATCGAACGACGGGGGCGTGCGGTGGATTCCCCAGCGCTCGGCGACCTCGATGGTCTCGCCCTCGGGGAGGTTGAGCACGTTGCCCGCGACGTCGAAGACCTTGCCCTTGGTGATGTCGCCGACGGGAACGCTGATCGGCCCGTTGGTGTCGAACACTTCCTGGCCGCGGACGAGACCGTCGGTCGGCTTCAGGGCGATGGCGCGGACGAGGTTGTCGCCGAGGTGCTGCGCAACCTCGAGGACGAGCTTCGAAGACTCGGTGCCATCGCCGAAGTCGACGCTCGTCTCGAGCGCGTTGTAGACGTCGGGAATCGCATCGTGGGGGAACTCGATGTCGACGACGGGGCCGGTGACTCGAGCGATCCGCCCGACAACCTTGGTGGCCTCAGTCGCCACTGCGGCGGTTTCGGTCATGATTCTCTCTCTTCGTGCTGAATTAACCGGACAGCGCGTCAGCGCCGCCCACGATCTCGGAAATCTGCTGGGTGATCTCCGCCTGGCGCGCGTTGTTCGCGAGGCGGGTGTAATCCCGGATCAGCGAATCGGCGTTGTCGCTTGCGGACTTCATCGCCTTCTGCGTCGCGGCGTGCTTCGCCGCTGCCGACTCGAGCATCGCGTTGTACACGCGGGACTCGATGTACGCCGGAAGCAGTCGGTCGAGCACGGTATCGGCGTCCGGCTCGAACTCGTACAGCGACTCCGGCGCGTCGGTCGCCTCGGCGACGCCCTCGACGATCTGCAGAGGAAGCAGACGATGCACCTGCGGCAGCTGGCTGACCATGCTGATCAGCCGGTTGTAGACGAGGTGGATCTCCTGCGCGCCGCCCTCAGCAGCGGGACGCCCGAAGATCTCGAGCAGAGCCTCTGCGACTTCGCTGCCGGTCTCGAACGTCGGGTTCTCGGTGTCGCCCGTCCAGACGCGCTCGGAGGCGCGGCGTCGGAACGAGAAGTACCCCTGCGCCTTGCGGCCGATGAGGTAGTACACCACGTCCTTGCCCTCGCTGCGGAGCAGCTCGGTGAGCTCCTCGGCTTCGCGGAGCACCTGCGAGTTGAAGGCGCCGGCGAGGCCGCGGTCCGACGTGAAGATGACGACGGCAGCGCGCTCCACCTTCTCGGCCTCGGTGAGCAGCGGGTGATCGGAATTCGAGTGCGTGGCGACGGCCGAAACCGCGCGGGTGATCGCGGTCGTGTACGGCGTCGAGGCTTCGACGCGCGCCTTCGCCTTCTGGATGCGAGATGCCGCGATCAGCTCCATCGCACGGGTGATCTTCTTGGTCGTCTGGGCAGAACGAATCTTCTGCCGGTAGACCCGAAGTTGCGCTCCCATGTCTCTCCTGTAGTGGTTGGGGCTGGCTCGTGATCAAGGTTCGGGGTGAGCGGGGGCGGCGCCCCCGCTCACTGATCCCTACTTCTTGTTGACGACCAGCTGCTCCTGCTGAATCTCGGCTTCGTCGATCGCGTCGAACTGCTCGCTCAGCGACTGGCCGCTGGACGTGCGGAACTCGCCGGTGAACTTGCCGATCTGGCTCTCGAGCTCGGAGATGATCGCGTCATCGAGGACGTTGGTCTCGCGGAGCGTGCTCAGCACCGCCGAGTTGCGCCCGAGGTAGTCGAGGAACTCGCGCTCGAAGCGGAGGATGTCCTCGACGGGCACGTCGTCCATGAAGCCCTTGGTGCCGGCCCAGATCGATACCGTCTGCTCCTCCACCGGGTACGGCGTGTACTGCGGCTGCTTGAGCAACTCGGTGAGGCGCGCACCGCGAGCGAGCTGCTTGCGGCTGGTGGCATCGAGATCCGAGGCGAACATCGCGAAGGCTTCGAGCGCGCGGTACTGGGCGAGCTCCAGCTTCAACGTGCCCGAGACCTTCTTGATCGACTTCACCTGCGCATCGCCGCCGACGCGGGACACCGAGATGCCCACGTCGACCGCAGGGCGCTGGTTGGAGTTGAAGAGGTCCGACTGCAGGAAGATCTGGCCGTCGGTGATGGAGATCACGTTGGTCGGGATGTACGCCGACACGTCGTTCGCCTTGGTCTCGATGATCGGGAGACCGGTCATCGAACCCGCACCGAGCTCATCCGAGAGCTTCGCGCACCGCTCGAGCAGACGGGAGTGCAGGTAGAAGACATCGCCCGGGTACGCCTCGCGCCCCGGCGGGCGGCGCAGCAGCAGCGACACGGCGCGGTACGCCTCGGCCTGCTTCGACAGATCGTCGAAGATCACGAGCACGTGCTTGCCCGCGTACATCCAGTGCTGGCCGATGGCCGAGCCGGTGTAGGGGGCGAGGTACTTGTAGCCCGCGGGATCCGATGCCGGCGAGGCGACGATGGTCGTGTACTCCATCGCACCCGCGTCCTCGAGCGCGCCCTTCACGGAAGCGATGGTCGAGCCCTTCTGACCGATGGCCACGTAGATGCAGCGCACCTGCTTCGTGACGTCGCCCGACTCCCAGTTCGCCTTCTGGTTGATGATCGTATCGATCGCGATCGCGGTCTTGCCCGTCTGGCGGTCGCCGATGATGAGCTGGCGCTGGCCGCGGCCGACGGGGATCATGGCGTCGATCGCCTTGATACCGGTCTGCAGGGGCTCGTGCACCGACTTGCGCTGCATCACGCCGGGAGCCTGGAGCTCGAGGGCGCGGCGGCCTTCGACCGCCGTGATCTCGCCGAGGCCGTCGATCGGCTTGCCGAGGGGGTCGACCACGCGGCCGAGGTAGCCCTCGCCGACGGGGACCGAGAGGACCTCGCCGGTGCGGGTGACCTGCTGGCCCTCTTCGATACCGGTGAACTCGCCGAGCACGACGACACCGATCTCGTTCTCCTCGAGGTTCTGCGCGAGGCCCAGGGTGCCGTCTTCGAAGCGAATCAGTTCGTTCGCCATGACGCCCGGGAGCCCCTCGACGTGCGCGATGCCGTCAGCGGCGTCGACCACCGTGCCGACCTCGGTCTTGCCAGCCTCGGTGGGTTCGTACGACGCTGCGAAGTCCTTCAGCGCGTTACGGATCTCGTCCGGGCTGATTGAGAGTTCTGCCATTTCGTTTCCTCTGTCTGTTCCGGAAGCGCCGCCCCCGGGGGTGAAAAGTTGTCGCTATGCAGCGAGCTGCTGTCGGAGATCGTCGAGCCGCGCGCGAACGCTGCCGTCGATGACGTCATCGGCGATCTGCACCCGGATCCCGCCGACGAGGGCCGGATCGACGACGGTCGTGATGCGCACGGGGCGCCCCGCCGACCGCTCGAGTGCGCGTGCCAGACGCTGCTGCTGCTCCGCCGTGAGCGGTGCCGCAACGGTGACCGTTGCGAGTTCGCTTCCGGCCTCATCCGCCGCGAGGCATGCCGCCAGACGCAGCGTGGCGTCGAGACGCCGGCCGCGCGGGCTTGCGACGAGATGCGAGAGGACTGTCAGGGCCGAAGCCGAGGTCTTCCCCTGGAAGAGGCGCTGCACGAGGGCGAGCTTGCCGGCAGGGTCTGCCAGCTTGCTGCCGAGACTGAGTTGCAGTTCATGGTTGCGGTCGATCACATCGACCACGGCGAGGAGCTCGTCGGAGAGCGCCGGGTTCGCGGCGCCTTCCGCGCGAATGCCGAGCTCTTCGACTCCCGAGACGAACTCGGCGACATTCGACCACCGCGCCTGCACGGCCGCGGTGAGTACGGAGCGCGCGCCAGCGGAGAGACCGCTGAAGAGTCGCTCGACCAGCTGCGACTTCGCCTCGGCCGGGGCCGATGCGTCGCCGAGCGCCGCTGCGAGCGCGGGGCTCTCAGCAACCCGGCTCGCCGCCTGCAGCAGCTCACCGCCGACGTTCGTGTCGAGACCCGACCCCAGCGCGGTGCGCGCCTGGGCCAGTGCTTCGCGTGACGCGCTTCCCATTACTGAGCCGCCTTCTCGGATGCTTCGAGGTCGGCCAGGAAGCGGTCGACGAGCGCCGAGGCCTTCTGGTCGTCGGTGAGCGATTCGCCGACGACGCTCGAGGCGAGGTCGACGGCGAGGGAACCCACGTCCTTGCGGAGCGACACGACGGCGCTCTGACGCTCGGCCTCGATCTGCGCCTGCGCGGCCTGGGTGATGCGCGCCTGCTCGGTCACCGCATCCTCCTTGGCCTTCGCGACGATCTTGTTCGCGTCCAGACGAGCCGACTCGCGGATCTCACCGGCTTCCTGACGGGCGCTGGCGAGCTGAGCGGTGTACTCCTGAAGTGCGGCCTCGGCCTTCGCCTGAGCCTCGTCGGCCTTGGCGATGTTGCCCTCGATCGCCTCTGCACGCGCATCGAGCATCGTCTGCATCTTGGGAAGGAAGACCTTCCAGAACGCGACGAGGATGATGGCGAAGACGACCGCAGACCACACGATGTCGTACGTTGCGGGGAGAAGCGGATTGAGGTTCGCGCCCTCCTCCGCTGCAACGAAGACTGCGTTATTCATCGAGCCTCCCTTTCGAGACTAGGGAAAGGTGAAAGCGGCTTACGCAGCGAAGATGAACGGCGTCGCGATTGCGATGAACGCGAGCGCCTCGGTGAATGCGATACCGATCCACATGAGGACCTGGAGGCGGCCGGCGAGCTCGGGCTGGCGGGCGACACCCTCGATGGTCTTGCCGACGACGATACCCACGCCGATGGCGGGTCCGATGGCGGCGAGGCCGTAACCGACGGTTGCGATGTTGCCCGAGATTTCAGCGAGAACAGACACGGTATGTGTTTCCTTCCGTATGTGAGCGCGGCGGTTGCCGAACCCGATTGGTTAGTGCTCTTCAGCCAGCGCGAGCTGGATGTAGACGGCGGTGAGAAGTGCGAAGACGTAGGCCTGCAGAATGGCGACGAGGATCTCGAAGAGCGTGAACGCCGCACCGAACGCGAACGTGCCGACGCCGAACAGCTTGAAGAAGCCCTCGCCCGAGAACAGGAAGAACTGCGTCGCTGCGAAGAGGAGCACGAGCAGGAGGTGCCCCACCAGCATGTTCATCAGCAGACGGAGGGTGAGCGTCACGGGGCGGATCACGAACGTCGACACGAACTCGATCGGCGTCACGATGATGTAGATCGCCTTCGGCACACCCGACGGGAAGAGCGCGTTCTTGAAGAAGTTGCCCGGGCTCTTCTTGATTCCGGCGTAGATGAAGGTGACGTACGAGACGACCGCGAGCGTCAGCGGGAAGCCGATCACCGAGCTCGCCGCGATGTTGAGGCCCGGAATGATACCCGTGATGTTGAAGGCCAGCACCGTGAAGAAGATCGCGGTGAGGATGGGGAGGAAGCGGCGTCCGTCCTTCTTCCCGAGCAGATCCTCCGCGATGTTGACGCGCACGAAGTCGAGCGCCATCTCGGCCAGGGACTGCCCGCGCGTCGGGATGACCCGCATCCGGCGCGTGCCGAGCCAGAAGAGGAGCAGCAGCACGACCATCATGAGAACACGGATCAGCATGATCCGGTTCATCGCGAACGGCGTACCTTCGAAGAGCACGATGTCGGGGAAGAACTCGGCCATCGTCGGCGCGTGGAATTCACCCTCTTCGGCCGCGAAAAGAACGGGGGCCACGAGGTGCATAGCGTTAGCGAACAGCGCCATTCTCCTGACTTCGGTGCGGCATCAGCCTGCACGGTGTCGAACGGTGGTCGTGCCCCCGGGGCGGCGGTGGCACAGCGCAACCAGCCCAGCAGGGAACATATTTGAGTGTATCAACCTTTCCGCCCCAGAAGAAACTCGGAGCGGCGTGATCACAGGTTCAGGAACGCGGTGAATCCGAGAGGATCGGAATGCGGGAACGGGAGATCACGATCACGTCGAGCACGAGGGAGGCGAACACGCTCGCGATGACTCCGAAGAACATGACCCGTGTGTCGAGCCAGTCGGCGTCTCGGAGCAGTACGACGGCGACGATGAAGACGATGAACTTGAGGACCCAGCTTCCGAGCACGATGCCGAAGAACGCCGTGATGTAGAAGTCGCGCTCGATGAAGCGATTCGCGAACGCGATGCTTCCGACGGTCATCATGAGGAAGAGCCCGCCCAGAGCCGTGCCCAGCATGCCGCCCCACAGGCCCGGCTGACCCGAGACGAGGTATCCGATCACCGCGAAGATCGCGATCAGGGCCGCGGTGACGATGAGGCCCCACTTCAGCGCGCGCAGAAGCACGGGCTGGGATGCGGGCATCGGTCGAGGGTCGGTCTCGTTCGACTGCGCGAGATCACTCACTCTGGGGTCCTTTCGGCGGCGCGGACTGGGCCAGCGGATCGACGCCGGCGGCGTCGGCTCGGGTGCGCCGTCGCGTCAACGGTACCAAGCCCCGCCGTGCCGCGGCTGCACGCACCCGCCGGGCCGGGAGCATGAGGAGCGCGAACGTCGCCGCTCCCCCGAGCACCAGCACCACGATGGGAAGCACGAAGCTCTGCGTCGTGAAGACGAGCAGCACCGCGACCGAGAGGACCGCGGTGCCCGCGTAGAAGATGCAGACCGCCTGAAGCGGCGAATGCCCCATGTCGAGGAGGCGATGATGCAGGTGGAGTCGGTCCGCGGTGAACGGGCTCTTCCCGGCGCGCAATCGGCGGGCGACCGCGAGCGAGAAATCCGCGAGCGGCAGCGCCATGACCGCGATCGGCAGGATGATCGGAATATAGCTCGCGAGCACGAGCTTCTGATCCAGGGCGGCCGGGTTCAGCTGCCCGGTGACCGATACCGTCGACGTGGCCATCAGCAACCCGACGAGCAGCGCGCCCGTGTCGCCCATGAACATGCGCGCGCGGTGCCAGTTGAACGGCAGGAACCCCGCGCAGATGGCGACGATGACGCTGGCGATGAGACTCGCGAGGACGACGGAGTCGACCCGTCCGATCTGATCGGTGAGCAGACGCGTGTAGATGAAGAACAGCGAGTTCGCGATGATCGCGACTCCCGCGACGAGCCCGTCGAGTCCGTCGACGAAGTTGACGGCGTTCATCACGAGCGTCATCAGGAAGACGGTGAGGACGAAGTTCACGATCGGGGATCCGATGACGAGCGTGTCTCCGAACGGCAGGGAGACGATCTGAATGCCGCTCCACGCGAGTACTCCCGAGGCGACGAGCTGGGCGGCGAGCTTGATCATCCAGTCGAGGTCCAGCAGGTCGTCGAGCACTCCCACCACGGCGATGATGCCGCAGGCGGCGAGCAATGCCCATATCTGGCCCCGCTGCGCGAAGAGGGACGCGAACTCGTCCTGCGTTGCCGCCGCTGCGAACGCCGCGAGGATCCCGATGCACATGGCGACCCCGCCGAGCCGCGGCGTCGGCGCACTGTGCACGTCCCGTGCGCGCACCTCGGGCGCCCACCGGTAGCGCCGACTGAGACGCAGCACTCCCCAGGAGGCGACCGCAGTGACGAGAGCCGCGACCGCGACCACCGTCACGTAGGCGAGCACGCTACTCCCCGAACACGACCTGAGGGAGGAGCTCCGCGATGAGTTCCCGCGAAACGCCGCCCTCGCGTAGGATACGGATCTCTCCGCCCTCCTCCGTCAGGCGGGTGGCGTCGACGATGGTCGATGCCACCCCGTCACCGGCAGCGGGGCCCGCCTCGAGGTACACCGCGACGGAGTCGCCGAGCATCTCCTGCGCTTCAGCCGCGGTGCGCGCCGCCGGCCTGCCCGTGAGGTTCGCCGAGGAGACGGCGAGCGGACCGGTCTCGCGCAGCAGTTCGAGCGCCAGCGGCTGGTGCGGGATCCGGAGCGCCACGGTGCCCCCCGTCTCGCCGAGGTCCCAGCTGAGCAGCGGGTTGGACTGGGTGATGATGGTCAACGCGCCGGGCCAGAACGCGTCGGCGAGTGCGCGCACCGGGGCGACGACCTCCGCTGCGAGAGCGCCGAGCGTGTCGGTGTTCGGAATCAGCACGGGCGGAGGCGACTGGCGACCGCGCCCCTTCGCGTCGAGCAGACGCTGCACCGCTTCGGGGGTGAACGCATCCGCCGCGACGCCGTACACGGTGTCCGTCGGAAGGACGACGAGTTCGCCGCGGCCGATCGCCTGCCTCGCGGTGCGCGTGCCGGCGAGCAGTTGCGAACTGTCGGAGCAATCGAAGAACTCGGCCATAGCTCGCCAGTCTACCCCTGTCGGGGTGCTCACCGACGGGATCAGACCGATCCGGTCATCAGCTCAGCGCGGTCGTCGCCCGATCGCGGCCGGTGAGGTCCGGATGGGTGGCGGCCGCCCGCCATCCGTCCGCGAGCAGCAGTTCCCTGATCGCACGCCCCTGCGTCTCCGCGTGCTCGATCACCAGTGTGCCGCCGGGAACGAGGAGCCCGCGCGCTGATCGGCTGATGCTCCGCACGACGTCGAGGCCGTCCGCTCCCCCGTAGAGGGCGAGCTGCGGGTCGTGATCGCGCACTTCGGGATCGCGCGGCACCATTCCGCTCGGCACGTACGGCGGATTTGTCACCAGCACGTGCACGCGACCGGTGAGCGGAGCGAGCTCCGCAATCGTCGGGAGCGCGGTCGCGTCCCCCCGAACCAGCGTCACTCGACCGTCGCCCCACTCGGCGACGTTCCGCTCCGCCCACGCGTGCGCCTCGGGGCTCAGCTCCACGGCCCAGACGCGCGCCCCCGGCACCTCGTGCGCCAGCGCGAGCGCGAGGGCTCCGCTCCCGGTGCAGAGATCCACGGCGATGGGCTCGGGATCCGGAATCGATTGCAGCGCATCAATCGCGAACTGAGCGACGATCTCGGTCTCCGGCCTGGGCACGAACACCCCCGGACCGACCGCGAGCTCGATCGAACGGAACGGTGCGCGGCCCGTGAGGTGCTGCAACGGGATCCGCCGCGCGCGCTCCTCGGCGAGGTCTTGCGCCGCAGTCGCGGCGCCGGGGGCGATCTCCGCGCGCATCACAGCGAGCGCCTGCACGCGGCCGCGCGTCTCGCCGAGCACATGGGCGAGGATGAGCTCGGCATCGGCTGAGGGATCCTCGATCCCACCCGCGCGCATCCCCTGCTGCATCGTCGCCAGCAGCACATCGGCCCGCGCGGCTCCCGTCGGCGCAGCGCCGTGTTCGTCATGCATGCCTCAACCTTTCCACACCTGTCGCACCGCGTCTTACTGCATAACGTCTGCGAACGCGACAGATAACTGATCGATATAGTTGAGGAGGCCTCGACTACCCGCGGGCGCGCAACGATTCGATCCCAGGAGGATGCAGCACCATGGCACGGACCTACGACAACATCACCCAGGCATTCGGCAACACCCCCCTCGTCCGGCTCAACCGCGTCACCGAGAACGCGGAAGCCGAGGTGCTCGCGAAGCTCGAGTTCTACAACCCGGCCGGCTCCGTGAAGGATCGCATCGGCATCGCCATCATCGACGCCGCTGAGCAGTCGGGCGATCTGCAGCCCGGCGGAACGATCGTCGAAGGCACGAGCGGCAACACCGGCATCGCCCTCGCGTTCGTCGGAGCCGCACGCGGATACCGCGTGATCCTGACCATGCCCGAGACGATGAGCATCGAGCGCCGCAAGATGCTGCGCGCGTACGGCGCGGAGATCGTGCTCACCGAGGGCCCGCTCGGCATGAAGGGCGCGGTCGCGAAGGCCGAGGAGATCGCGGCGAGCACTCCCGGAGCCGTGCTCGCCAAGCAGTTCGCGAACCCGGCGAACCCGGCGATCCACCGCGCCACCACCGGCCCCGAGGTCTGGAACGATACGGACGGCGCGATCGACATCTTCGTCGCGGGCATCGGCACCGGAGGCACCATCACCGGCGCCGGCGGCTACCTCAAGGAGCAGAACCCGGACATCCAGGTGATCGCGGTCGAGCCCATCGACTCGCCGCTGCTCACCGAGGGCAACGCGGGGCCGCACAAGATCCAGGGACTCGGCGCGAACTTCGTCCCCCCGATCCTCGACCGCGAGGTGTACGACGAGGTCATCGACGTCACCCTCGCCGATTCCATCGCGAAGGCGCGCGCGCTCGCGACGGATGAGGGAATCCTCGCCGGCATCTCGGGCGGCTCCGCCGTGTGGGCGGCGACGCAGGTGGCCAAGCGCCCCGAGAACGCCGGCAAGAAGATCGTCGTCGTGGTGCCCGATTTCGGCGAGCGCTACTTCTCGACCGTGCTCTTCGAAGACCTCGCCTCCTGAGGTCGCGCGGTTTCGAGGTCGCCGATCCCGCTTCGAGATGAGTCTGCTCTCCCGCATCCGCGAAGACATCTCCGCCGCACGCGCGCATGATCCTGCAGCGCGCAGTGCCGCGGAGGTGTTCTTCGTGTATTCAGGCCTCCACGCGGTGTGGTGGCATCGCCTCTCCCACGCGCTGTGGAAGCGCGGTCTGCGATTCCTGCCGCGCGCCGTCTCGCAGATCTCGCGCTTCTGCTCGGGCATCGAGATCCATCCCGGTGCCACCATCGGACGGCGCCTGTTCATCGATCACGGCATGGGGGTCGTCATCGGCGAGACCGCCGTCGTCGGCGACGACGTGCTCATCTACCACGGGGTCACGCTCGGCGGCACGGGTCACGATCGCGGAAAGCGGCACCCCACCGTGGGTAACCGCGTGATCATCGGGGCCGGCGCCCAGTTGCTCGGCAGCATCGAGATCGGGCACGACAGCGCGATCGGCGCGAACGCCGTCGTCGTGCGATCCGCTCCGCCGTGGACCACGCTCACCGGAATCCCCGCGCAGGGCCGGCCGCGGCGAGGAGCCCCGATCGAGCAGCCCGACATGGCCGACTTCTACGTGATCTGACCGGCTCCGCCTCAGCGCAGCGTGCGCCCGTTGTCCTCCATCCAGCGCTTCGTGCGGCGCTGCTCGACGATGATCATCACGATGCCGAGCACCCAGAACGGGATCTGCACCGCGAACGCCACCTGGAATGCGTGCAGCGAGTAGTCCTCCGGTGATCCGGCCCCCTGCAGGTCGAGCACCAGGCCGATCAGCAGGATCACCAGCAGGGACGCCGTGAAGCCGCCCGTGTTGACGAGACCCGTGCCGAACCCCGCGTAACTGCGCGGAGTGTGCGAGCGCGCCACCTCGAACGCGATCATCGATGCCGGGCCTCCGAGCGGCAGGATCAGCAGCAGCACCAGCACCAGAGCGAGCGGCGGCTCACCCGGCCAGACGATGACCGACGTCCACACCACCGCGATCGCGATGGTGATGCCGAGATTGAACCAGACGCGTCGCTCGATGAAGCGGGAGCTCAGCGGACCGAGCACGACGCTCGCGACCATCGACGAGATCACGGTGAGGCTCAGGAGCCCGCGCGCCGCAGGCTCGTCGAGCCCCAGCCCGCCGACGAGGAACGGCGTGCCCCAGAGCAGCAGGAAGACGTTCGCGGCGAACGGCGACGCGAAGTGCACCCAATAGGCGAGGCGCACACCGGGCAATCGGAGCAACCGGCGCGCGCGGTTCCAGAATCCCAGACCGCGCACGCGCACTTCCGAGATCACCGGAATCATCTCGGTGGCCGGAGGCTGTACGGCGGCCATCGCGGCGGTGCGCGTATCGGCGAAGGATCGAGCGTTCTCCGTGATGCGGCCGCGCCTGCCGAGCACGCGTTCGAGCAGCGTTCCCTCCCCCGGTGCGTCGCGCAGCACCACCACTCCGAGGATCACCACCAGCAGCCCGACGGCGGCGAGACCGAGGAAGCCGCCCGTCCATCCCGCAACGCCGACGAGCACTGCGAGCGGCACGACCGACACGAGTTGGCCGGACTGCCCGATCAGGCCGGTGACCTGGCTGATCGTCGGCAACTGCCGCAGCGAGAACCACTCGGGGAGCATCCGCATCACGCTGATGAAGGTGCAGGCATCCCCGGCCCCCACGAGCACGCGAGCCACGATCGCGAGCGACACCTCGGGCACTGTCGCCATGGCCGCCTGCCCGATGATCATCAGGGCGCCGCCGATGAGGATCATCGCGCGCGAGCCGATCCGGTCGAGCAGCACTCCCACCGGGATCTGCAGCCCGGCGTACACGACGAGCTGGATCACCGGGAACGCCGCGAGCGTGGTGGCGTCGATCGCGAAGTGCTCCTGCGCAGCGGGGCCGAGGGCCGACAGCGATGAGCGATTGATGATGGCGATCGCGTACGAGAGGGCCGCGATCCCCCAGACCACCCAGGGAAGGACTGGACGGGCGGCGCGCATGAAGCCATGCTACCGCCGCGGCCGAACCTCAGCCGCGCCCGCGCCTCAGTCGCGCGGAGGCAGCGGCGGGCCGTCGGGGAAGTCGGAGCGGGTCAGATCGAGGAACACGGCGTCCTCGAGTGCGCCGCCGGGGCGCACCTGATAGTCGCGAAGCACGCCGATGCGCTTGAAGCCCAGGCGCTCGTAACTGCGGATCGCACCATCGTTGTTGGCGTTCGGGTCGAGCGTCACGCGCGTGATCCCCGCCGCGAACTCCGAGCGGATCGCGAGCGCCAGCGCCTCCTCGCCGATGCGGCGTCCCCGGAACGCGGTACCGATGAAGAGGTGCATCACCGTCGTCGGGTATTCGGGGTCCTCCCCGCGCAGCACGAACATGGCGCCCGCCACGCGGCCCTCGACCTCGATGATCCGTGCCGTCTCGGGGGCGTCCAGGAACTCCGCCTGCACGCGCTGCGGGCTGTACCCCACCCACCAGAGGGACACCTCGGGCTCATCGAAAATGGCGACGAGCGGATCGAGGTCCTCGGGCGCCGGAGCGCGGAGGGTGACGAGGGGGCCCACGAGCGGCAGTGCGGCATCAGACATGGACTCAGCGTAGCGGGTCCGCACCCGCCTGCGCCCTACTGCCCGAGCTCGGCCAGGCGAGCCTCCTCGTCGGCCCGGATGCACGACTCGATGACGGCGTCGAGCGATCCGTTCATCACCTGATCGAGGTTGTACGCCTTGTACCCGGTGCGGTGATCGGCGATCCGGTTCTCCGGGAAGTTGTAGGTGCGAATGCGCTCGGAGCGATCCATCGTACGGATCTGGCTCGACCGGTGCGCGCTCGCCTCGGCCGCGGCCTCCTCCTGCTGCCGCGCGAGGAGCCGCGCACGCAGCACGCGCATCGCCGCCTCGCGGTTCTGCAGCTGGCTCTTCTCGTTCTGCATCGCGACGACGATGCCCGTCGGGAGGTGGGTGATGCGCACCGCCGAGTCGGTCGTGTTGACGGACTGGCCGCCGGGACCCGAGGAGCGGTACACGTCGATCTTCAAGTCGTTCTGATTGATGCCGACCTCTTCGGGCTCGTCGACCTCCGGGTACACCAGCACGCCGGTCGTCGACGTGTGGATGCGCCCCTGCGACTCGGTCACGGGGACGCGCTGCACGCGATGCACGCCGCCCTCGTACTTGAGGTGCGCCCATGCGCCCTGCGACGGGTCGGAGGCGTTCGCCTTGATGGCGATCTGCACATTCTTGTAGCCGCCGAGATCACTCTCGTCGGCTTCGATCATCTCGGTCTTCCAGCCCTTGGACTCCGCGTAGTGCATGTACATCCGCAGCAGATCGGCACCGAAGAGGGCCGACTCGGCGCCGCCCTCACCGCCCTTGATCTCGAGGATCACGTCGCGGGCGTCGTCGGGGTCGCGCGGGATGAGCAATCGCCGCACGCGCTCCTGCGCTTCGGCGAGACCGGCCTCGAGCACGGGTACCTCTTCGGCGAACGCCTCATCCTCCTTCGCGAGCTCGCGCGCAGCCTCGAGATCGTCGCCGATCTGCTGCCAGTGCTCGTGCGCCGACTTGATCTTGCTGAGTTCCGCGTAGCGTCGGTTGACCTTCTTCGCACGCGAGGCATCGGCATGCAGTGCAGGATCCGCGAGCTCGTTCTGCAGCTGCGCGTGCTCCGCGATCAGCCCTTCGACCTGTTCGAACATGTATCTTCCTTACGTCTCGCGGCCGCACCGGTGTCGCCGCTCCCCAATCTACCGCCGTGCGCGGCGACGACTGAGCCCGCCCCGGAACACCGGGGCGGGCTCGTACGCGCTAGGACAGACCGCCGGAGCGCTGCACCTCTGCGAGAAGCGCGACGTTCGTCGCCGTCGAGCGCAGTCGTTCGCGCAGCCGCTCGTCGGCGTCGTCCTCGTGCAGCGCCGCGCGGAGCGTTGCCAGCGCTGCGGTCTCATCTGCCCCGAGCATGGACTCCGGATTGCGCGTGCGAGATGCCACGAGGTCGACGCTCGCGCGCAGGCCCGGCGCCGACTTCTCGAAGCGCACTTCGCTGTTGACCACGGCGAGCACCTCGCGCAGCAGCAGCTTGTCGGCCGCGAGACCGGTCTTCGACTGCACCGTCGCGAGCACGGTCAGCGAGCCGCCGTTCTCGACGTTGCGGGCCGACGCCAGCAGACGCTTGATCTGCGCGAGCGCGAGCTCGTCGATCTCATCGAGCGCGGGCCGGCTCTGCGCGTGCTGAGCCTGCGCGTATGCCCGGGCGAACCGGTTCAGCGAGTCGACGAGCACGACGACGTCGTGTCCGAGCTCGACGAGGCGCTTCGCACGGTCGATGGCGAGCTCGGCGATGATCGCCTGATCCTCAGCGGCTCGATCGAAGCTCGCGGCGACGACCTCGCCGCGCACGGAGCGCTGCAGGCGGGTGATCTCCTCGGGCTGCGCGTTCGCGAGCAGCAGCACGAGATGCGCATCGGGCCGGTTCGCACTGATCGCCTCGGCGAGTTCGCCGAGCACTGCGGTGCCGGCGATGTGAGCGGGAAGCACGAGGGCCGTGCGCTGGCCGAGGCCCGCCGGAGCGACGAGGTCGATCGCCCGTCCCAGCACGCCCTGCTGGTCGGTCTCGAAGCGCAGCCGCTCCTCGGGGTAGATCGCGGTGAGGTCGGCGATGTCGACGCGGGCTTCCGACTGCTCGTCCACCGGCCGGCCGTTCACGGTGTCGATCTTGACGATCGCGTTGTACTTCTGACGGCTCGCACCGTCGTTCTCGCGCGGCTGCCGGATCGCCCCGACGATCGCGTCCCCGCGTCTCAGGCCGTACTTCTTGACCTGCCCCAGCGACACGTAGACATCGCTCGTGCCGGGAAGGTAGCCGCTCGTACGCACGAACGCGTAGTTGTCGAGCACGTCGAGGATGCCGGCGATGGGCAGCAGCACATCGTCCTCGGTGATCTCGGGCTCGATGTCGTCGCCCTGGCCGCGGCGCTTGCGGTCGCGCTGACGCGTGCGGCTGGAGCGATTCGAGTTCTCCCCGTTCTTCGCCTCGCCGCTCTTCTGGCCGTTCTGCGACCCGTTCCCGTTCTGCCCGCGCTGCTTGCCCTCGTCCTCCGCGGATGCGGCTGCGGCGGCGTCTGTCTGCTCGGTCGACTCCGAGTTCTCGTTCTTCTGACCGCGGCCGCGACCGCGGCGATTGCGGCCCGAACGCTCCCCTTCGGCGTTCTCCGTCTTATCCGACTTCTCGGGACGCTCCGACTTCTCGGCCTTGTCGGACTTCTCGGAGCTGTCCGACTTCTGCGCGTCGCCCTGCGCGGCGTCCTCACCGGATGCGGTTGCATCGGTCTGCGCAGCGTCCGCTGCGCCATCGGCGGCGTCGGTCTGCGGCGCTGCCGCAGCCGCGGATGCCCGACGGCTGCGGGTGCGCTTCGCCGGCGCTTCCTGCGCGGGCGCATCGGTGGCGGGCGCTTCGGCGGCTGGCTCGCCCGACTGCGCCGGGGCGGCATCGGTCTCGGCTGCGACGGTGTCGCTCGAGCCCTCGGTCTCCTCTGCCGATGCGGCGGCGGGCTCGGCCGGAGCCTCGGCCTTCTTCCGGCTCCGCGTGGCGCGCTTCTTCGGCGCAGCGGGCTTCTCGTCGGCCGCTGCATCCGCGCCCGTGGCCGACTCCGCAGCCGGCGCTTCGCCCGTCGCTTCCTCAGCAGCGGGCGCGTCGGCCTTCTTGCGGCTGCGGGTCGCGCGCTTCTTCGGCGCAGCAGCAGCGGGCTCCTCCCCCGCAGATGCCTCCGATGCCGGGGCCTCCGATGCCGGAGCTTCAGGCGCCGGGGCCTCAGCGGCCGGAGCCGCCGCTCCTGCGGCCGCGCTCACGCGACGCGAGGCGCGGCGACGCGGCGGCGCGGCGGCTTCCTCTGCGACGGGAGTGGTGTTGTCTTCAACGTTGGATTCCACGTTCTTCCTCTCGGAACGCCGTCAGGCCTGCGCGCGCAGATGGGCGCGCATTCCCGCGGTCATGCACGTTCGTGCTTCGGGATCACCGTGCGATGTGTTCACGGTGCGAAAACGACCCACGGTCCCGCATGAGCGGACATCGACGGGCGAGACTAGAGCGTCGCACCCGCAGGGGTCGTCTCCACTGTAGCACCCTTGGTATCGACTGCCAGGGTGAGCACGCGCCACTCCGGATGATCGGCGGCGACGAAGTCGGCCGCCTGCATGCGATCCAGGGGTCCGTTCGAGAGCACGAGCACCGACGGCCCTGCACCGGAGACCACCGCGGCGTGCCCGGCGGATCGCAGCTCCTCGATCAGATCGCGCGTCGCAGGCATTGCGGCGCCCCGGTAGTTCTGGTGCAGACGATCCTCGGTCGCTTCGAGCAGCAGTTCGGGGCTCTGCGTGAGGGCGGCGACGAGCAGCGCCGAGCGCGAGACGTTGAACACCGCGTCCTCGTGCGGAACCTGCTTCGGCTGCAGGCTGCGGGCGAGTTCGGTCGACATGGTGAAGCTCGGGACGAGCACGAGCGGCGCGACGCCGCGGTGCACCATGAGCCGTTTGAATCGCGGCCCCTGCGCGGTCGTCCACGCGATGGTCAGCCCCCCGAAGAGCGCGGGCGCCACATTGTCGGGGTGGCCCTCGAGCTCCGTTGCGAACGCGAGCAGCTGCTCCTCGGTCAGGTCGATGGGCGCCTCGGGGTCGCTCTGCAGCAGACCGGCCGCGATCATCACGCCGGCGACGATGGCGGACCCCGAGGACCCCATGCCGCGCCCGTGGGGAATGCGGTTCGTCGCGTCGACGTCGATGCCGGGCATCTCGCGCCCCAGCTGCGCGAACACGTGGGCGGCGGAGCGCACGACGAGGTTCGTCTCATCGGTGGGCACCTCGCCCGCGCCGACGCCGGTGACGTTCACCGTCGCGCCCGGCGCGTCGCGGACGACGACCGTCAGTTCGTCTCCGTACGCGAGGGCGATTCCGAGCGTGTCGAAGCCCGGCCCCAGGTTCGCACTGGTCGCGGGCACGCGCACCTTGACGGTGCGGCCGACGCCGCTTCCGACCGCGCTCACGCCTGGCCCTCGAGCCGCAGCACGCTCGTCACGGCCGTGACGACCTCGGCCTCGCGCAGGGCCTCGACCGTGGCCGCCAGGTCGGCCTCACGGGCGCGATGGGTGCCGATGACGAGCGCTGCGCGCGGCTCCTCGCCCGCGGCTCCGCCGGCGACCGTCTGCTCGACGCTGGCCGCCGACACGCCGCGCTCCGCGAGGATGCCCGCGATACTCGCGAGCACTCCCGGCTGGTCCCGCACCTCGAGCATGATCTGGTAGGCCGTGGTCACCTCGCCCACGGGCAGGATCGGCAGTTCTGCGTGGAGGGATCCGGGAATGCCCGGGCCGCCCGCAACATGCCTGCGGGCCGCGGAGACGAGATCGCCGAGCACCGCGGAAGCGGTTTCCGCACCACCTGCGCCGGCGCCGTAGAACATCAGCTCGCCGGCGGCCTCCGCCTCGACGAACACGGCGTTCTTCCCCTCGTGCACCGCGGCGAGGGGGTGGTCGCGGCGGATCAGCGCGGGGTACACGCGGGCCGACACGCCATCGGTGCCGTCGGCGGCCTGCAGGCGTTCCGCGATCGCGAGCAGCTTGATGACGTACCCGGCGCTCTTCGCCGCGTCGATCTGCTCGGCGGTGATCTGCGTGATGCCCTCGCGATGCACGGCGTCGACGGGCACCTCGGTGTGGAAGGCGATGCTCGCGAGAATCGTCGCCTTCTGCGCGGCGTCGTACCCCTCGACGTCGAGCGTCGGGTCGGCTTCGAGGAACCCGAGCTCGCTCGCCACGCGCGACGCGTCTTCGGCGCTGTCGCCGAAGCGGTCCATGCGATCCAGGATGTAGTTGGTCGACCCGTTCACGATGCCGAGCACGCGGGTGATGTGGTCGCCGGCGAGGCTCTCGCGGAGCGGACGGAGAATCGGGATGGCCGCCGCCACGGCGGCCTCGTACGAGAGCTGCGCACCGACCTGCTCCGCGGCCTCGGAGAGCTCCGGGCCGTGCGCCGCGATGAGCGCCTTGTTAGCGGTGACGACGTCGGCGCCGCCCTGCAGCGCCTGTGTGATCAGGGTACGCGCGGGCTCGATGCCGCCCATGAGCTCGATGACGATGTCCGAGCCCTGCACGAGGCGCTCCGCGTCGGCGGTGAACAGCTCGCGCGGCAGCTCGACGTCGCGCGGCGCGTCGACATCGCGAACGGCGATGCCGGCGAGCGTAAGGCGCGCTCCGATGCGCGCGGCGAGCTCGTCTCCGTGTTCCAGGATCAGCCGTGCCACCTGTGCACCGACCGAGCCGCAGCCCAGCAGCCCGATGCGGAGGTCGCGGTATCCATTCATGTTCGTCTCCTTGATCATGCGTCGTGTTCGATTCGCCGAGAACGGCGAGAAGTTCAGGGGCCGGCGATCCTCAGCCCTCGTGCGCCGGGGCCACCGGCGCCGGAATCACGGACTTCGCGAGCAGCTCGTCCTCCGACTCGCCCCGAACGATCACACGGGACGACCCGTTCGACACGGCGACGACCGGCGGCCTGGGCACGTAGTTGTAGTTGCTCGAGAGCGACCAGCAGTAGGCTCCGGTGACGGCGACGGCGAGCGTGTCTCCCGGCCGCACATCGCTCGGAAGCACATCGCGCTGCACCACGATGTCCCCTGATTCGCAGTGCTTGCCCACCACGCGCACCAGGGCGGGATCGGCATCGCTCTCGCGGTTGGCGATGCGCACCTGATAGTCCGCACCGTACAGCGCCGGCCTCGCGTTGTCGCTCATCCCGCCGTCGACGCTCACGTACAGGCGTTCTGCGAAGCCGAGATCGGCGGGGTCGGCCGCCGCATCCGAGCCCGCGAGCTGCACCGGCTTCGTCGTGCCCACGGTGTACAGCGTCACGCCCGCCTGACCGATGACGGCGCGCCCCGGCTCGAAGGCGAGCTGCGGCACGGCGACATCGGCTTCGGCGCAGGTGTCGGCGACGATGTCGGCGAGCTCGCGCGCGATGACAGCGACGTCGGGCGCATCGTCCGCCTGCGCCGACGTGTAGGCGATGCCGAAGCCGCCGCCGAGGTTCAGCTCGGGGATCGGCCTGCCCGCGATCCGCTCGAGCTCGGAGTACACGCCCAGCAGGCGCCGAGCGGACTCCCGGAAGCCGTCGGTCGCGAAGATCTGCGACCCGATGTGGCAGTGCAGGCCGACGAAGTCGAGGCTGTCGTGCGCGAGGATCGCCGCGACGAGACGCGGCGATTCGTTCAGCGGCTGGCCGAACTTCTGATCCTCGTGCGAGGTCGCGAGGAAGTCGTGCGTCGAGGCGTGCACGCCGCTGTTGACGCGCAGACGCACGCGCTGGCGACGACCGGCGGCCGACGCGGCCCGGGCGATGCGCTCCGTCTCGAGCTCGCTGTCGATGATGATCGTGCCGACTCCGGCCTCGACCGCACGGGTGATCTCGCGTTCCGACTTGTTGTTGCCGTGGAAGCCGATGCGCGACGGCTCCACGCCGGCGGCGAGCGCCACCGCGAGCTCTCCCCCGCTCGCGACGTCGATGGCGAGCCCCTCCTCGGCCATCCACTGAGCCACCTCGACGCACAGGAACGCCTTCCCGGCGTAGTACACGGTGGCGCTCGACCCGATGCGGGCGGCCTCCGACTCGAGGGCTGCACGGACCTCCCGCGCCCGACCGCGTGCAGCCTGCTCGTCGACCACGTACAGCGGCGAACCGTACTGCTCGACCAGGTCCGTCGCACGCACGCCGCCGAGCTTCAGCTCCCCGCATCGACTGCCGCGCCGGGCCGACGGGGGGAAGACGCGGGGGTCGATCTCGTTCGGGTCGGCCGCGGGGGTCGCCTGTGCCATCATCGCTCCTGGGATCGGTCTGCCTGGTGTCCGTCGTGCCCGCAGGCCGCGAACGGGCGACCGATGGCGAGCGGACCCGGATTGGCCCCTGAAGCCGTGCGAACGGAGATGCGCTCTCTGAACGAACCCGACCAGCTTACCGGGTGGCCCGCCTAGCCGACGCCCTCGAGCATGTCGGTGTGCGTATTGCCGATCCGCTGCAGCACGTCGGGGCGCTTCGCGCGCAACCACCAGAAGCGGATGAAGGCGAGCAGCATCGTCGCGGCGAACAGGTAGGGCAGGATGTTGATCGGGAACGCCGGCACGGGCCACACGTTCGCGAGGAACACGTACGCCATCGCGATCACGGCGACCACCGCGGTCGCGGTGATCATGCCGCTCTTCATTCCGCGTCGGCGGGTGTAGACGATGCCGGCGACGGCGACGAGCGCGTAGGCGACCATGTACCCGTACGTCGCATAGGTGTCGACCCACACCACGATGTCCATCGGGTGCGTTCCCGCGATGATCAGGATCACGTCGAGCACGATCGCGGCGGGGCCTGCGACGAGCAGCACGCGGTGCGGGGTGAGGTGGGTGTCGTGCGTGCGCCCGAAGCGCTCGGGCACGACGCCCTCCTTGCCCATGACGTACACGATGCGTCCGACCACGTTCAACGGCGCGACGACCACCGCGAAGAACGATGCCGCGACGCCGAACACCAGCACGGGGGCGAACCACGCCGGCATGCCGATGCGCTCATCGATGGCCTGCAGCGGGCTCGCCACCTCGCCGAGCTCATCGCCGAGCACGGCGATCTGCGTGTAGGCGGCGAAAACGTAGAGAACGCCGACCGCGACGGCGCTCCACATGATCGCGCGCGGAATGGCCGTGTGCGGGTTCCGGGCCTCGCGCCCGAGCGCATCCGCCGATGAGAACCCGACGAAGCCGAGAATGCCGAGCACCATGCCCGCGGCGACGCCCTGGAACGGAACGCCCTCGAAGGAGAACTGCGCAGGATCCCACGCCGCCGGCCCGAGCCAGACGAGTGCGGCGACCAGCAGCACGAGGATGATGAAGACGGACACGAGCTCGAGCACGAGCGACACCCGTGCCGAGATGCGGATGCCGCGGATCGTGAAGAACGTGGCGAGCCCGCCGATGACGACGGCCAGCACCACGAGCCACACCGTACCGGTCGCGGGAACGCCGAAGATCTGCAGCAGGTCAGACGTGTACGAAACGGCGCCGCCGAGGGAACCGGCCGCGATTCCCCAGGAGCCGATGAGCAGCGCGACGCCTGCGGCGAAGGCGCCGGTCGGGCCGAGCCCCTTCGCCACGTAGGTGTAGAGGGATCCCGCCGAGGCGTGCTGGCGCGCGAACATCGAGACGATGTACCCGACGCACAGGATGACGATGGTGGCGAGCACGAAGGCGAAGACCGTGCCGTTGCCGGCCCCGAGGTAGATGGAGGCCGCCGTGAAGGCGATGACGGCGCTCGGGGCGATGCTGGCGATGGCCTGAGCGGCGAGCTCGGGCCCCGACATCACTCCTTCTCTGAGGCCGGCGTCGGCCGTGCGTGTTGCTGTCTGAGTCATGATTGCTTTCCTGGGGAGATGCGGCGCGGGCGCTTACGGGATGAGGAGGGTGCGGAGCACGCCGCCGGTCTCGAGATCGTCGAGCGCTTCCGCCGCCTCGGCGAGCGGGCGGCGGCCCGAGATCAGCGGGTCCAGCTTCAGCTGACCGTCCATGTACCGGTCGACGAGGGCCGGGATGTCGATGGAGGGCCGCACCGAGCCGTAGTTGGAGCCGAGGATGCGCTGATCGGCTTCTGCGAGCACGAGCGGCTCGAAGGAGGCCCGGGCACCGGTCGGGGGCAGCCCCACGATGACTGCGGCGCCGCCGAGGCCGAGCATGCGGATCGCCTGCTCCGTCGTCGAGGTGCGCCCGATGGCATCGAAGACGTAGTCGGCTCCGTCGGGGATGAGTTCGAAGAGCTGCTCGACCGCGTCGCGCTCGGACGCGTCGATGCGATCCGTCGCGCCGAACTGGAGCGCCATCGCGGTCTTGTCGGCGACGACGTCGATCGCGACGATGCGTTCTGCGCCCGCCAGCTTCGCGCCCTGCACCACGTTCAGCCCGACGCCCCCGCAGCCGATGACCGCGACCGTCGCGCCGGGCTCGACGCCGGCCGTGTTGAGCACCGCGCCGACGCCCGTGGCCACCGCGCACCCGACGACGGCGATGACATCCAGCGGCGCATCGTCGCGCACCTTGATCGCGCCCGAGACCGGGACGACGACTTCTTCGGCGAACGAGGAGACGCTCAGGTAGTGGCGCAGCGGCTCCCCGTCTGCCGTGCGGCTGAGGCGGGAGGTGCCGTCGAACAGCGAGCCGTGCGCGTTGTTCACCTCGACCACCTTCTGGCACCGAGCTTCGTGCCCCTGCAGGCAGTAGCGGCACTCGCCGCACGGAGGCACCCAGCTCAGCACGACGTGATCCCCCACCGCGAGCGAGGTGACCCCCTCGCCGAGCTCGACGACCGTGCCGGCACCCTCGTGCCCCATCACCATCGGGGCGGGGGCGTCCCACTCCCCGCGCTTCACGTGGAGATCGGAGTGGCACACTCCGGCAGCGGCGATCTTCACACGCACCTCGCCCGCCCGCGGCTTCGCGAGGGTCACGTCCATGACCTCTGCGCGGGTATCGGGGTTTCGGAACACGACAGCCTGCATGCTGCACTCCTTCGTTCGTTCGCTTCGTCGGACCGCCAGCACGCAGTGGCGCGTACGACCACACTGGCGACGTCAGAATGCTACGGATTCCTCCCCCGCCCTGTCTCTGCGCAGCAGGTCGAAACTGATCGTTCGAGATCGACACTTGGTACACTTCGGCCGTGGCCCTCGATCTCTCAGCAGTGGCGCGCGCAGTCGGCGGCGTCTGCAGCGTCTCACGGCTTCCCGAGCGCACGCCCGTCGACGGAGTCGCCGCGGTCGCGGAATTCGTCGTGATCGGCAACCCGGAGTACGCGACGCTCGTAACGGGCCCTGCCGATGACCTGCTCGACGCGCTCTCGACACCGGGCACGACGGGCGATGCGCTGCTCGGGGCCGTGTTCGTCTCCGCTGAGGACGGGCCGCTGCTGCGCTCGCGGCTGGCGCACCACGGCATGACCGCGATCCTCGGCGCGCGCCTGACCGGCCCGGCACTTCATGCGTCCCTGCTCGCGCTGATCGCCGACGATCGCGCGGCCGCCGATCGGCTCGTCACAGCCGGGATGAACGTGCTGACCCAGGTCGCGCGCCGCGGGGGCGTGACCGCCGTCATCGCCGAGCTCGCACGACGCATCGACGGCTGGGCCGTGCTCCTCGACGCGCACGGCCAGGTGATCGCGAGCGCCGGCGCAGGGCGGTTGCACGTGTCGGATGCCGCCGCCTTCGCACTCGGACGCCCGGTGCGCGTACGGCACGACGGGCTTCAGCTCCACCGGGTGGGTTCGGAGCAGGATCTTGCGGGGTCGCTCGTGATCGCCACGCGTTCGAGCCGCACGAGCCACGCCCGCGACCTCTCCTCGCTCGCCGCGGCGCTCTTCGATCTCCTCCTGCGCAGCCACGACCCCTCGCTGACCGAGCACCTGGGCCGTGGGGCCCTCCTCGACATCCTCGTCGAGGGTGGGGCGCGGGCCGATACGCTGCTGCACCGTTGGGGCGTGCACGAGCGCACGCTCACGGCGTTCGAGGTCGGCACCCGCACGCGCACGATCGACCTCGAACGCCTGCTGCGCCGCTGGTTCGACGAACTCGGCGCGGAGCACGTATTCGCCGCCGATCACGGGCACATCCGGGGCTTCGTGCGCGATGATCTCGCGACCGGGCTCATCGAGCACGTGACGGCGTTCGCCCCGGTCGCGGGGCTGCGGGTGCACATCGGCGTGGGTGATCCAGCCCCGACACGCTCGCTCTCGCGCACCGCGACGCAGGCCCACCAGGCCCTCGACGCGGCACTCGACGACGGGCGGCCCTCAGTCCGCTACGCCGAGCTGCCGTCGGTGAAGCTCGTGCTCTCCGCGCTCGAATCGGCCACCGATGCGCGTCTCGCCGGCCTGCTCGATCCTCTGCGAGACGCGCACGGAGGGCACGGCGATCTCGCGCGCACGCTCCACGTGTTCCTCTCGGAGAACGGGGCGCACCGTGCGAGTGCGGAGCGGTTGGGCATTCACCGGCAGACGCTCGTCGCCCGCATCCGTCGCGTCGAAGCGCTCACCGGGCTCGTGCTGGATCGCGCAGACGATCGCGCTGCCGCCTGGCTCGCACTGCGCGCCAACGGATTCTGACTCAGCCGCAGGTGCCCTTCGCGCGCTGCTCGGGATCCGACAGAATGCCCGGAGCGAGATCGGCGCGAATGGTCACCGACCCCGTGCTCGAGAGCACGATATCGGTGAGGGTCACGCCGGCGGGGAGCTGATCGGCGATGCACACGGTCTGGGGCTGCAGAATGGGGTCGAGCAGCGATCCCGTGGCCTGGGCGAGCTGCTCCGCCGAGAAGTCGAACCCCGCGGCCTGCAACCCGAGCGGGTTGATCTCGACGGCGCCGTCGACGGCTTGCACCCCGAGCCGCGCGGAGATGTTCACCTGCTGACCGAACGCCTCGAGCGCGCGCCCCACCACGAGCTCGCCGTCTCGCACCTCGCCCGATTGGGCCACACCCTGCGTCACCGTCGCGATCACCGGACCGAGCTGCTCCTCGTCGAGGTGCAACTCGACCACGCCATCCGAGATCTCGCCCGAGGTCGGGTTGAAGGGCACGAGGTCGGCGCGCAGCGAGGCATCCGCCTGCACCCCCTCGACGAGCGGCGCATCGGGAACGTCGACCGTCACATCGCCGACACCGCCGCGGAACGCATTCAGCAGTGCGGATCCTCCCAGCGCGACATCGACCGGATGGTCGTCGGTGAGATCCAACTGCGAACGCACCGCACCGGCGACGACGCCCGGGATGATCAGCCGCAGCGCCAGCTCAGCCGCGCCCGCGAGCAGCCCGACGATCACCACCACGATGATCAGCTTGGTCCACCAGCGCGACCCGCTTCGCTCTGCACTCATGAGCAGCCCGCAGCCGTCAGAGCCGCTCGGGGGCGGAGACGCCCAGGAGATCGAGTCCGTTGCGGAGCACCTGACCGGCCGCATCGTTCAGCCACAGACGCGTGCGATGCAGGTCTTCGACCGGCTCCTCCCCCAGCGGGATGACGCGGCAGTTGTCGTACCAGCGGTGATACGCGGCGGCGAGCTCCTCGAGGAAACGCGCGACGCGGTGCGGTTCGCGCAGCTCGGCCGCTCCGGCGACGATGCCCGGGTACTGCTGAAGCTTGCCCAGCAGCTCCGTCTCGGTCGCGTGCGTCAGCAGCTCCGGTGCGAACGCGCTGCGATCGATGCCCGCCGCCTCGGCGTTCCGATCCACCGCGCACGTACGGGCATGGGCGTACTGCACGTAGAACACCGGGTTGTCGTTCGTGCGGCTGCGCACCTTCTCGCCGTCGAGCGACAACGGCGAATCGGCCGGGTAGCGCGCGAGCCAGTAGCGGAGCGCGTCCGATCCGAGCCACTCGAGCAGGTCGTCGAGCTCGATGATGTTACCCGCGCGCTTCGAGAGGCGTGCACCGTTGAGGTTCACGAGCTGGCCGATGAGCACCGAGATATCGGTCTCGATGTTGTCGCCGGCGGCACCCGCGATCGCGGTCAGGCGGCCGATGTAGCCGTGATGGTCAGCTCCGAGCAGGTAGATCTTCTCCCCGAAGCCGCGGTCCATCTTCGACAGGTAGTAGGCGGCATCTGCGGCGAAGTAGGTGTAGATTCCGTTGCCGCGCGTGAAGACGCGGTCCTTGTCGTCTCCGAACGCGGTCGTGCGCACCCAGATCGCGTCGTCCTCCTCGAACACGTAGCCCTGCTCGCGCAGGCGGTCGATGGCCGAGGAGATGGGGCTCGGCGATCCGTCGGCCCCTTCCTCGTGCAGCGAGCGCTCGGAGAAGTAGACGTCGAAGTGCACGTTGAAGCGCTCGAGCGAGTCTTTGATCTCGGCGAGCTGGGTCTGGTAGGCCGCCTCCTGCACCTCCTCCAGCGCACGCTCGCGGTCACTCGCGGCGAGCTCCACCACGTGAGGCAGCTGCTCGCGCACCTTGCGCCCGAGCTCCTGGATGTACTCGCCCGGGTACGCGTCTGCGGGAGCGTCTTCGCCGAGCACTGCCGCGAGCACGGATCGGCCGAACTTGTTCATCTGCGACCCGGCGTCGTTGATGTAGTACTCGCTCGTGACCTGCGCCCCGGCGGCGCGCAGCACGCGCGCGGTCGAATCGCCGAGCGCCGCCCAGCGAGTGTGCCCCATGTGCAGCGGGCCCGTCGGATTCGCGGAGACGAACTCGAGGTTGATGTTCTGCCCGGCGAGCACGTCGGTGCGTCCGTAGTTCTCCCCCTGCTCGACGACGCGTCGTGCAGTCTCCCCCGCACTCGCCGCGTCGAGCGTCAGGTTGATGAACCCCGGCCCCGCGACCTCGGCCTGTGCGATGCCGTCGATCTGCAGCGCTCGGGCGACGATTTCCTCAGCGAGCTCGCGCGGGTTAGCCCCGACGCGCTTCGCGAACTTCATCGCGGCGTTCGACGCCCAGTCCCCGTGATCGCGATTCTTGGGTCGCTCCACCTGCGTGTCCTGCTCGGTGACCTCGACGTCGGATCCGCGAGCGGCGACCAGGTCGGCGAGAATGGCGGCGAGAGCTTGGGAGAGTTCTTGTGGCGTCACGAGGATCGATTCTACTCGGCGCATCAGCACGGCCCGTGCACCGCCCGCGTGCGGAGCGACTCGAGAATTGCGCTAGTCTGGTGGGGTTGCACATGCTCGCCTCCGTAGCTCAGGGGATAGAGCGCCGGTTTCCGGTACCGTAGGTCGGGGGTTCGATTCCCTCCGGGGGCACTGCAGCACTGGCTTCCATCGCTTCGGCGATGGGAGCCTTCTTCTTTGCCCGCGCCTCTCACCAACCGGGGCTACGCTGGACAGTGCGATCCACATGGGCGAACACAGTCACGCCAACCGATGCGCAGACGGTCCGTGGATCGAAACGCAGAGGAGCAACGAATGGCATTTGCAGACAAGGTTGCGATCGTCACGGGCGGCGGATCCGGCATCGGAGAAGCCACCGCGAAGGAACTCGCGGCGCACGGCGTGAAGGTCGTCGTCACCGATATCAAGCTCGAAGCGGCTCAGCGCGTGGTCGATGAGATCACCGCCGCTGATGGAGAAGCCGTCGCCATCCAGGGCGACACCGCGCAGGCGGAGGACAGCCGGAAGGCCGTCGAGTTCGCCGTCGAGACGTACGGCAAGCTCAACTACGCCTTCAACAACGCAGGTATCGGCGGCCCGTCGGCTCCGACCGGCGAGCTCGACCTCGACGGGTGGAACACCGTCGTCGGCATCAACCTGAACGGCGTCGCGTACGGCCTGCGATACCAGATTCCGGCCATTATCGAGGCGGGAGCTGGAGAGGGCGCGATCGTCAACATGGCCTCGATTCACGGCACCGTTGCAGCGCTCGGCAACTCCGCGTACACCGCGACGAAGCACGCCGTCGTGGGACTCACGAAGAACGCCGCGGCCGAGTACGGCCCCGCCGGCCTCCGCATCAACGCGGTCGGTCCCGGTTACATCGATACGCCGCTGCTCGCGGGAGCCCCGGCCGAGATGAAGGAGGGCTTGATCGCCAAGCACCCGCTGGGCCGCCTCGGGCGCCCCGACGAAATCGCGAAGGTCGTGCGATTCCTGCTCTCGGACGACGCTTCGTTCGTCTCGGGCGCCTACTACCTGATCGACGGCGGATACACGGCCGTGTGACTTCCGCGCGGGGGCCTTCCAGTCACCTGGGAGGCCCCCGCTTTCCGGTCACGTCGAACACGTTTCGCTTCCCGCCGGTTCATTCGCTCCGTAGGATTTCGGACCATGGTGATCTAGATGGAGAATGTGGGCATCGCTGTGCGCGACCTCGATGCGGCGATCTCGTTCTTCACCGATCTCGGGCTCGAACTCGTCGGGCGGGATGAGGTCAGTGGCGAGTGGGCGAGCACTGCAGTCGGCCTCGACGGCAATCACGCGCGGATCGCGCTCCTCGAGACGCCGAACGGTCAGGGTCAGCTCGAGCTCTTCGAGTACCTGCATCCCGATGCGATTGAGACCGAGCCCACCCGCCCGAATGAGATCGGGATGCACCGGGTCGCATTCTCCGTAGACGACATCGATGAGGCGCTCGAAACCGCGGCTCGGCACGGATGCCATCCGCTGCGAGGCGTCGCCACCTATCGCGATCTGTACAAGCTAACGTATCTCCGCGGCCCCAGCGGCATCGTTGTCATGCTCGCCCAGGAATTACAGAGCACGCCGCCCGAGCCGACGGCGTAAGCGCTCTACGACTCGCGGCCGAAGCGCTCCCCTGAGCTCACCTGCTGCGCGGAGCCGAGGGGGCGGCCGTGACTACGCGAGCAGTGTCTCTCCGATGTACCCGCCCTCGCGGCACCCCGGCGGGATCGCGAACACGGCGGAGCCGATCGGCGTCGTCCACTCGTTGAGCAGGTCGAGCTCATCGAGCCGGCGTTGAATCGGCAGGAATTGCTTCGACACGTCGGCCTGGAATGACACGAACAGCAACCCGCTGTCGGAGATCTCAGCGCCTGCCGGTGCGTGATCGTAGTTGTAGGCGCGCCGAAAGATGCGCTCATCCGTATGTTCCGAGCGCGCCCGACGAATGTGCGAGAACTCCGGGATCACTGGGAACCCGACGCTCGTCGTCGCTTCGAAATCGGGCTCGTCGTGCTCGTCGACACCCGTGAGCGGCGCACCGTTCGAGAGCGTGCGGCCGACAGACTGCTCGCGACCGCCGCGATCGAGCCGATCCCACTTGTCGAGATCCATGTGCGTGCGACGCAGCACGAAGCTCGTGCCACCCGCCAGCCACCCCTCGGTCGCCCAGACGAGCTGGGCGAAATCCGCATCGTCCGGTGACGGGTTCGTCGTGCCGTCGACCTGCCCGAAGAGGTTGCGCATCGTGGTGCCGGGCTTCTCCGAGCCGTGAGCGCGCCGGAAGCCGGTCTGCGTCCAGCGAACGGACGCGAAGCTCCGCGCATCCTTCAGAAGCATGCGCGTGGCGTGTGCGACGGTGAACGCGTCGTCCGATGCGATCTGCAGCAGCAGGTCCCCGTCGTTCCACGCGGGGTCGAGTCGGTCGATCGTGAACGGCGGCAGGGGTCCGAGCCACTCGGGAAGGGCCGCCGATCCTGCCGCTCGAATGACGAATTCCGGGCCGAAGCCGAATGTGACCGTGAGCCGCGCGGGCACGGTCCCCAGTTCGGGCTCCGAGTCCGCGAGTGCCGGCTCACCCTGGGTGAGACGCGCTGCATCCTCCGTGAGAATCTGCATCATGCGTCGCAGCGCGTCGCGATCGGTCTCGTCGAGCAGGTCCAACGCGATAAAGGTGGCGTGCGCCTGCGGCGTCGTGGCGATCCCCGCCTGGTGCGCGCCGAAGAACTCGACGGTGTCGCCTCCGTGAAGCGCCGCCGCAGCCTCGCTCCCAGCCCCGTTCGCAGAAGCACCCGCCGAACGATTGAGCAGAACGTCCGCGCCCACCGCAGCGGCGGCACCGAGACCGGCGACGGCTCCTCCGAAGAGAAGCCCTCGCCGGCTGACGCCAGACCGGGCGGAATCGCTGGCCTGATCGGAGGTCATTCCGAGTGACCGCCCATCTCAGTGTGGTCACCCGTCTCCATGCCGTCCATGTGCGCGTCGTCGCCGCCCTCGTAGTTCTCGTTCGCTCCCGCGTAGTCCTTCGCGGGAACCGTGAACTCGTACGTCGAATCGTCGGAGAACGTCAGTGTGAACGTCACCTCATCGCCCGCTTGAATCGGGTTCGTCAGATCCATGAGCATGAGGTGATTCCCGCCGGGTTCGAGCGACAGGCTTTCGCCCGCTGCAATGGTGAACCCGTCGGTCTTCTCGCGCATGATCATCTCGCCCGCCTCGTTCTCGACCGTCTCGTGCAACTCGAGTGCGCTCGATGCCTCCGTGCTCGCCGACATCACGGTGATGTCATCCGACCCCGTGTTCTCGAGTTCCCCGAACGCGGCCGACATGCCGCTCTCGGCGGCTTTGACCCAGCCGTTCTCCATCGTCACGTTCTCGGCGGCCGGCGCAGCGGAGCCTTCGGAAGCATCGGAGGCCGGGGCGCTGCACCCCGTGAGCGCGATGAGCGCCGCAGCGGAGAGGGCGAGCAGAGAGGTCTGAGTGGTACGTGCATGCATGATGATGCCTTTCAAGTGTTCGAAATAGTCAGTTCAGATGCGGATCGTCACGAGGACTGATCCGATGATGTGCGCCTGCTGCGCTTGACGAGCACCCACGCGGCGAAGATCAGGAGGGCTCCACCGGCGCCCGCGGCACCGATCGCCACGGTCCGCCACACGTTCGCGGACTCGCCCGACCCCGGGGCTGCTGCCGATGCCTGCACGGGTGCCTCCACGGTGGCAGTCCCCTCGGAACCCGAGGTGCTTGCGGACGAACGCTCGGGTTCTTCCTCCAGCGTTTCTCCCACGGCTACCGCATCGCCGACGGTGAAGGGAACGATGCCGCTGATCGGGTGGCCATCCGACGAGACCACGCGCCACCGCACTTCATACGCCCCGTCTGGGAGCTCGCCGTCGATCGGCGCGCTCACCACGGGACCGTCGAGCACGGGCTCACCGGCGGTCCAGTCCGTACCGTCTTGATCCACGAGCAGTATGACCGCACCGACGGTCAGCACGCTGTTCGAGAACTCGAGCGTGACCTCGGTGGGCGAGGCGGTCAACTCTGCAGCTTCGGCCGGCTCGCTCGAGAGCAGCTGGTCATGCGCGAACGCAGGAGTCGCGGTGCCGAGCACCATCGCTGATACGGCGAGCACGATCGCGGTGATGCGAGCGCGCAGGCCGCGAGCTGATCGGTGCGGGTGCGATGCAGAGGTACGGGTGGACGCGGTGTGGGACATAGCTGGGCCTCATCGGGTGCGTGCAGCGGTCATCGATGGAGACGAGCCGACGCGGCGCACCGCAGTGCGGTGGCGACGGAAGCGTCTCCAGAAGCGCGCGCATCAGCACTGTTCCTCCAACACGCGAGTATGCGGACGAGGCGACAGCGCAGCGGGTGCGCGGAGTGAATTAGCAGGCGGCGAGCACAGGAGGACCGCGGTGCGCGGTCACCGTGGGGTACACCCCGAGAGGCAGGAGGATCGCCCCGTCATCGCGCATGGCCCCCGGCATGGGCGCGGCGGCTCCGAGCGCCCGGGGCGCCGGAAGCATTGGAAGCAGTCGAGACAGGATCAGCTGCTTGAGCACCACGGCGTAGGAGAGAACGGACTCGGCGCAGTACAGCGCAGCGACTGTCAGCACTGCCGCCAGCGCATGCGCGATCCACATCCCCGCCCCGGCGTGCGCGAGGTGAGCACTCGGCATCACCGGCGCTTCGAGGCCCGGCGAAAGCGCGTGAGCGTGATGCGGCATCGCGTCGGCCGCGGGAGCTGCGCTGCGTGTCGTGCCGAGCACGAAGAGCGCATGGAACAGAAACTGGCTCGCGGCGACCGAGAGCGTGAGACGCACCAGCGACAGGGTGCGCCCGGCGAGCGCCACGCACACGAGTGTCGAGAGCACGAGCGGCGCGACGATCCCGATCATTCCCGGCACCTCGCCGCCTCCCGCAACGTGGGAGAGCAGTGCTACGAACGTCGACAGCGCAGCTGCGGCAGCACCGCGCGCGGCGATGCTGGAGCGCGTTGTCGACATGATCCGATTCTCTCAGATCGGACGGCGGGAGCAGAAACCTCGGGCAACTTCAGTTTTGAGTACAGTTGTACTCGAAAACACGAACGAAGGCACACGATGGGAGCCGACGAATGATCCTGACCGCAATCGTGATCTGCGAGGTCGCCTTCTGGGTGGCGATCCTGGCCGGCTTATCCGCGCGATATCTGCTCAATCGGAAGCGGCTCGGCGCACTGCTCCTGATCCTCGCGCCAGTGATCGACGCGCTGCTCCTCGCGCTCGTCACCATCGATCTTCTCGGCGGAGGAACCGCGTCGTGGCAGCACGGCCTCGCGGCGATCTACATC
Organism: Leucobacter sp. USCH14; assembly: GCF_037619215.1. NCBI lineage: Bacteria > Bacillati > Actinomycetota > Actinomycetes > Micrococcales > Microbacteriaceae > Leucobacter > Leucobacter sp. USCH14. The sequence goes on along the minus strand of NZ_JAQPZP010000012.1, from coordinate 18,972 downwards.
GGGATCTCCGTGGCGTACGGTTCCCGTATGGTCGCGTGGGCCGATGCGCGCTTCGCGCATCGATTCGCGGGCGGGCCCGCGCCGGTGAAGATGACCGGTGTACGGTACACGGTGAAGTGCTGGAAGGACGTGCTGGTGACTGCCTGCGCTGTCGCCATCGCAGCCGCAATTCTGGGGGCGATCATCGCGCTCGTCGACGACCCGGCGCGCACCGAAGCGCTCACCGGATTCTTCGGAATTCTCGGCGTCGTCCTCGCCATCGATGTCGTATGGGCACTGAGCTACACGTTCTGGCCGAAACCGGCGCCCGCGCAAGGTTCTTCGCTACCCTCGTAGCCGTGCCGCGAAGAATCGATACCGAGGCCCGAACGGCGCAGATCGCCGAGGCTGCACTGCGCATCCTGGAGCGAGACGGTCTCGCTCGCCTGTCGGTACGGGGAGTCGCTGCCGAGACCGGAATCGCACCGGCTTCTCTGCGCCGCATCTTCCCGACACAGCAGGCGCTTCGGGAGTACTGCCTCGAACTCATCGAGGAGCGCGCGACAGCCCGGATCGCGTCACTCGATCTCGCGGGCCGGGAACTCGCCGAGGCCGTGCTCGAGCAGCTCCTCCCTCTCGACGACGAACGTCGTCTCGAGATCGTGGCGCAGATGCAACTCGGCGTTCTCGCACTCACCGACCATTCCCTGCGCCCGGCTGCGCAGTGCCTCAGCGACGGAGTCGACCGAGCATGTCGTGCCGTCATCGCGGTCCTCGTAGATTCAGGACACTGCGACCCGCGCCGCGATGCGACGTACGAGGCGGATCGGATGCGCGCGCTCCTCGACGGGATCGCACTGCACGGGCTGTGGCGGGGCGACCCGGAGGCTCCGACGAACGCGCTCACGACGCTGACGCGTCACCTCGACGAGCTCGCATTTCCTCCACCGGCTCCTGGCTCTCCCCCGCCGGCACCAGCTCCGCGATGAGCGCTTCCACACGCGCGAGGATCTCGTCGCGTATCGGGCGCACCGCCTCCACTCCCCGCCCGGCGGGATCGTCGAGTTCCCAATCCTCATAGCGCTTGCCGGGGAAGATCGGGCACGTGTCGCCGCACCCCATGGTGATCACCACGTCGGATTCCTGCACGGCTTCGGGAGTCAGCACCTTGGGGATCTCGGCGGACATGTCGATTCCCACCTCTCGCATCGCGGCGACCGCTGCGGGGTTGATCGACTCCGCAGGTGCCGATCCCGCGGATCGCACCTCGATCCGGCCGCCCATGAGGTGCGTCACGAACGCCGCGGCCATTTGGGAACGGCCCGCATTGTGCACGCACACGAACAGCACTGACGGCTTGGCACCAACGGCTTTCATGAGGAACCTCCCGAGGCGGTGACTGCGCCCCGCACGATTTCGAGGATACTGCAGCGAACGGGCGAGAGACACGATAATTCGTTGCAGCGCGAACGCTCCTCATGGTCGATTCTTTGAGACACTTATCGGGCTCCCGCGGCCGCCGGAAGGTCGCGAGCTGAAAGGACGAGGAAATCATGGGATCGATTCGATACGACGGTCTTACGACGCACTTCGATGATCGGCTGCTCGCGCACCTGCAGATCGTGATCGTGCAAAAGCTCATGCGCGAGGAGTCGTTCCTCATGTCATGGAAGGACAGCATGAGTGCCGGCGACGGGCGCACGGCGATCTGGATCTCTCCCGATGCGCGGCTGACATTCAAGTTCCTCGGAAGCCGCGTGCCGGAGATCAACAAGGAATGGCTGCAGCGGCTGGGAGAGTCGGCGAATTCGACGACCGGCTTGATCGTGACGAGAGAGGACGGGAAGCTGGCCGTGGCAGAGGCGACGGGCAACGACTACCCCGGCAACCTTCGTCTCGACAAGAGCGCGTGATTCTCGTGCAATATCGATAAGCGGCCGAGAAGTCAACCCCTATCGGGCATTGTTTGGACTGCCAGACTCCTCCATATGGGGAACTTAATACACGGGGGACGCGAGTACGAGTTCGAGGATCGATTGCTCGCACATTTGCAGTTCGTGATCGGGCAGAAGCTCAAGAAGCAGGAGTGCTTCTTTCTCAGCTGGCACAAGCCGCATGATCAGGGGGATGGACGTCTATCGCTCTGGCTGTCGCCCTATGCGACGGTGGCCTTCCGATTCTCCGGCAGCCGCGAGCCGGAGCTCAGCAAGGCGTGGGTGCGCGCGCTCAACGCGCTCGCCCACACCCCGCGAGGGCTGATCGCGATCACCGAGGAGGAAGCGGAGCGCTACGTGAAGAAGAATCCGGATCTCATCTGAGGGCACGGCATACTCGAGGAATGAACGGCATCCGCGACGCCCGCTCCTACGATCTCGACGCACTGCGGGAGCGCGTGCTGCCCGAGACGTCCGGAAGCGTCACCGAGAGCATCCCGCAACTCGCCGACGCGGACCCTGCGCAGTGCGGCATCGCGATCGTCACGGTGGACGGCGAGGTGCGCAGAAGCCGCGAGGCTGATGCGGTGTTCAGCATCCAGTCGGCGGTGAAGCCCTTCGTCTTCGCACTCGCACTGCAGGACACGGATCGTGCCGCCCTCGAGCGGGTCGGCATCGAACCGACGGGTGAAGCCTTCGACGCGATCAAGCTCGAGAGCGGAACGGGTCGGCCTCCGAACCCGATGGTGAATGCGGGAGCACTCCTGACGAGTTCGATCGTGGAAGGGCGGAACTCCGATGAGCGAGCCGAGCGCATCGCGGCGGGTCTTTCCGCATTCGCGGGCCGCCGCCTGCACGTCGACGAGGACATCGCGTCCGCCGAGCAGCGTCTGGGTGATCGCAATCGCGCCCTGGCGCACCTCATGAGATCCGAAGGCACGCTCCGTGTCGATGCGGACGACGCGATCGGCGTGTACGGAAGGGCCTGCGCGACGATCGTCGACGCTGAAGCGCTCGCGGTCATGGGGGCGACGCTCGCGTCGGGCGGCGTGAATCCGTGCACGGGCGAACACGTGGTCTCCCGGGAGGTCGCTCGCGATGTGATCTCCGTGATGGCGACCTGCGGCGTCTACGACGGCTCCGGTCGGTGGATGCGCGAGGTGGGCGTGCCCGCGAAGTCGAGCGTCTCGGGTGCCATCGTCCTCTCGGTTCCCGGTGCACTGGGTGCGGCTGTCTTCAGCCCCCCGCTCGACGAGCAGGGGACGAGCGTGCGCGGTCATCGCGCGAGCGCGATTCTCAGCGATGATCTCTCGCTGCACTCCTTCGGGGTCCCGCGATAGCACTCATCGCGCGTACGGCACGCTTCTCGTGATTGCAACCCCGTCGTAGCTCGGCCAGGACGGGTGTGCACTGGGCCTCATCGTCGGTCGCAGCAGTGCCGAACCGCGGCCCTCCGACTGGCGACGGAGAGGAATCGCACGATGTATTTTCACCGGCAAGAACTCCAGCACAAGGCCACTCCCGACAAGCCCGATGCGGTGTACGCCCGCAAGCTGCAGGAGGTCCTCGGCGGCCAGTACGGGGAGATCACTGTCGCCCTGCAGTACCAGTTCCAGGCCTGGAACATGCACATTCCCGGGAAGTACCGCGATCTGGTCTTCGGCATCGGAGCCGAGGAGATGGGACACGTCGAGATGCTCGCCGTGATGATCGCGCAGCTGCTCGAGAAATCGCCGCTCGGCATCACCGACGAAGCCGTGCAGAACGACCCGACGGTTGCTGCGGTGATCGGCGGGACCGACGTGCAGCAGGGCATCGTCGCGGGCGCCGGCGCGCGCCCCGTCGACAGCAACGGCAATCCGTGGATGGGCAGTTACATCACGAGCAGCGGCAACCTCCTCGCCGACTTCCAGGCGAACGCGAACGCCGAGATGCAGGGACGCGTGCAGGTCGCTCGGCTCTATCACATGACCGACGATCACGGCGTGCGCGATCTCCTCGGGTTCCTGCTCGCGCGCGACACGATGCATCAGAATCAGTGGCTCGCCGCGGCCGCGGAGTTGCAGGCCGAGGGCGTCGAATCGCTTCCGGTACCGAGCAACTTCCCGATCAAGAAGGAGGAGCGGGACGTGTCGTACCAGTACATCAACTTCTCGGACGGGGCGGCAGCGAGCGAGGGAAGCTGGGCTTCGGGCCCGACGCCCGACGGCTTGGGCGAGTTCAGCTATCACGAGGCGCCCGAGGGCGGCGTGCCGATGCCGCCTCCCACGCATCCGGACGCGCGCTTCTACGGCACGACCGACGTGCCGAACCTCGCGGAGAAGATCGCGGGTCGCGCTCAGGACGCGCTGAAGAAGGAATGAGGCGCGGGATCGAGTGGCTGGGCCTCAGGAGCGCCTGCGCGTCCTGCGGCTCAGCCGCACGATCAGCGCGTCGGCCCCGATGATGACAGCCGCGATCGCGCACATGTACAGCGCGACCGCCCCGTAGCCGCCCGGCTGCGAAGGATTCATGAACGGATAGGGGTACCACCCGAAAAGTGCGCCGCGCACCACTGTGTATGCGCCCCACGCGAGGGGGAAGAGCGCCACGAGACCGAGGTGGTTCCACGGCAATGCGATCCGCCCCGGCGCGAACCACCAGAGCACGGCGACGAGGATCGGGCCGAACAGGTGCAGCACCTCGTTCGACCAGCCGAGTGTCGCCTCCTGGTCGAGAGAGATGCCTCGCAGCAGCGCGTTGTACACGACCCCCGTCGTCACCATATAGGTGGTCGACGCACCGAGGACTCCCCAGAACCACGCGGGGGCGTCTCCGCGACCCACGATGAACCACGTCGCGAGAGCGAGCGCCACCGCAGCGACGACGTTCGAGAGGATCGTGAAGAAGCTGAAGAAGTTCGTGAAGAAGAAGCCGAGATCATCTGGCGAGAAGCTCAGACTGAACACGAGCTGACCGATCACCGCGGCGAAGATGAGCAGGGCTGCCACCACGGAGAGAGCAGCGAAGCCGCGGCGGTAGAGCTGAGAGCTCGCCGTGATGCGCGCGGTCGCCGTCACGCAGCGCTGCTTCGACGAGCGTTCCAGCGTGCGAGCAGGTGCAGCAGCACACCGACCGCCATGAGCGCCGCGCCGAAGAGCCATACCGTTCCGCTCTGCTGCGTCATCAGCACGATGCACGAGATGATGCCGAGCACGGGTACGAACGTCCAGACCTTGAAGTGCTTGTGCTCGACGCGGTCGCGTCGCAGCACGAGCACCGACACATTCGCGCTGAGGAACACGAAGAGGAGCAGCAGTACCACTGTCTCTGCGAGCGTCGCCAGGTCGCCGACGAGAGTGAGAAGCGCGGCCACGAGCGTCGTCGCCATGATGGCGACCCAGGGGGTCCTGCGCTTCGGCAGCACCCGTCCGAGTTGCGCGGGGAGCAGCCCCTGCTCCGCCATCCCGAAGGTGAGCCGACTCGTCATGATCATGGTCAGCAGCGCACCGTTCGCGACAGCGATGAGGGCGATCGCGCTGAACACCCACGATGGAATATGCGCACCCGATGCTTCGACCACGGCGAGGAGCGGGCCGCTCGATCCGGCGAGTTCATCGGCGGGCAGCGCGATCGCGCTCGCGAGCCCGACCAGCACGTACACGATTCCCGCGACCGCGAGGGAGGCGAACAGGGCTCGCGGATAAGTGCGCGTCGGGTTGCGCACCTCTTCGATCATGTTCGCCGACGTCTCGAAGCCGACGAACGAGTAAAACGCGATGATCGCGCCCCCGAGCACCGCGACCGCTGTTCCCACCCCCTCCGGCCCTTCGACCACTCGGGAGAGGTCCCCTCCCCCGGATCCGATCAGGAGACCCACTACGACCACGACAATCACGAGACCGCTCACTTCGATGGCCGTCATCACCAGGTTGGCCCCCAGCGACTCGCGGATGCCTCGGGCGTTGAGCAGCGCCACGACGACGAGGAAGAGGATCGCCACGAGCGTCGTCGGCAACTGCACGAAGGTCTGGAGGTACTCGCCTGCAAAAGCGATGGCCAGCCCGGCTGCGCTCGTCACGCCGGCGGCGAGCATGCAGAACCCGACGAGGAACGAGATCACCGGCTTCTTGAATGCACGCTCTGCGAAGACCGCTGCCCCGCCGGCTCTCGGGTACTTCGTGACCAGTTCCGCGTACGATCCTGCGGTAAGGAGAGCGAGCGACAGTGCGAGAAGGAGCGGCGCCCAGAGCATCCCGCCCACTTCTTCGGAGAGCACCCCCATCAAGGCGTAGATGCCTGCGCCGAGCACGTCGCCCAAGATGAAGGCGAACAACAGCAGGCCTGAGACCGAGCGGCGCAGTTTCGTGTCGGTGGGCGGCGAGGCCGCATCGGTGTCGTGCGTCATCGCGCCAGGCTATCGTTCAGCTGAGCGTTTCGACCCGCCCCTTGACACCGCTGTACGGTGTTGTCTACGGCGCGTGCTCCGTCTCGTCGCCCGATGCGTCCACGATCTGCACCGTGCCGAGCGCGTCATTGCCCGCCGCTCCGAAGACCGCCTGTGCCAGCGCATCCCGATCGGACTCCGCGAGATCCCCCTCGACGACCACTCGAACCGTATCCGCCGACACGTTCTCGTACTCGTCGATGCGCTCAAGCAGGGCTGCCTCCTCCGAGGTCACCCCTTCATCGTCGCCCACTGCCAGCCGGTCGTCGATCTGCTCCTCGACTTCATCACCGAGGCCGTTCGGCGCATCGTGCTGATCTCGAACCTCACCGGACCCCTCAGTGGGCGCCACCCCTCCGCATCCAGTGGCTCCTCCGAGGAGCGCAAGCGAAATGACACCGGTGGCGACGAGTTTGAGCTTGTTCACTGACATGGGTCGAGCCTAAGAAATGGGAGGAATCGCGACGAGGGGGTTGCGCTTCTCAGGAACCGGTCCCGTGCAGCTTGCGATGCATGCCGACGGCATCTGCGCTGGTGAAGCCCAACGACTCGTACACGCCGACCGCGGCATCGCTCGCGAAGAGGCCGACGAACAGCTCGACATCTCCCTCGGGCCGGAGCAGCGAAATGAGACGGTCCACCATCTGCGTCGCGATCCCCTCCCCCTCGTGCGCGGGGTCGACGATCACGTCCTGCACATACGCGTACTGCAGCCCGTCACCGACCGCCCGCGCCATCCCGACGACGACATCGCGGTCGTCGACGCAGACCACTCCCGCGAGCGAGGCGTTCAGCGATGCCGCTCGCACCTCATCGTCGAAGTGGGATTGCCACCCCACCGAGGCGGCGAGCGCGGCGTGTTCAGCGGTGGTCGGGACGCGGTCGAGGATGCGGTGGGTCATGCGACTACGATACGTTCCGCTAGCCTCGACCCATGGACGATCGACTGCAATCCGCGGCTCGCAGGGCCGAGAGCGCGCGGGTGTTTCGCGCGTTCGCGCGCGGAGGGTATGCGGCGAGCGGTCTCGTTCACGGCCTTATCGGAGCACTCGCGATCGTTCTCGTCGTGCGCCATGGCCGCGCGGAGGCCGATCAGGTGGGCGCGCTCACGTCCATCGCCGAGGCTCCGTTCGGGCTCGCCGCATTGTGCGCGGTCGCGCTGCTCCTCTTCGCGCTCGGCGTCTTCCACGTCGTGCACGGCTTCGCGCTCGAGCGCGACTCCCGCACCCGGCGTTGGGGGCGCCGGCTCGCCGAGTGGGGGCAGGGCGTCGCATTCTGCGTCATGGGCGGGATCGCGACGGCGGTCGCCGTCGGCGCGCGCCCCGACCCCGACCGGACGACCCGCGATGCGAGCCGCGGCCTGCTCACGCTCCCAGGGGGCACGGTGCTGCTGATCCTCGTGGGAATCGGCGTCGCCGGAGTCGGGGCGGCCTGGATCTGGATGGGGGTCTCCCGCAGCTTCCGGAAGCAGATGAACATTCCCGTCGGCACCAGGGGTCACGCGATCGCCGCACTCGGCGCGATAGGGTTCGTCGCGAAAGGCGGGGCGCTCCTCGTCATCGCCGTGCTCCTCGGCGCGGCGGGCTTCCAGGGAGACTCGAGTTCCGCCGGTGCCCTCGACTCCGCGATCACCGCGCTCTACGACGTGCCCGGAGGCCCCGCCTGCATCGTGTGCATCGGTCTCGGCTTCTCAGCGTACGGGGTGTTCTGCCTCTTCCGTGCGCGTCTCGCCGACTTCTAGCGCACCTCGGCGGCGACGTTCGCGTCGGCTGCAGGGTCGAGCACGACCTTGATGCACCCGTCCTGCTTCTTCTGGAAGATCTCGTACATCTCGGGAGCGCGCTCGAGAGGCACACGGTGCGTCGTGAGGTCGGCGGTGCCGAGCGGATCGCCCTCCTGTTCGACGAGTGGCAGGAGATCCTCGATCCACCGCTTCACATTGCACTGACCCATCTTGAGCGTGACCTGCTTGTCAAAGAGCGTCTTCATCGGGAGCGGATCCGCGTTCCCCACGTAGACGCCGCTGATCGAGACCGTGCCGCCGCGGCGCACGAGGTCGATCCCCTGCAGGAGCGCCGCCGTCCGATCGATGCCCGCGTGCTCCATCATCGGGCGGGCAAGCGCGTCGGGCAGTGCACCGATCGCCGTGTGCGCGGCGTGCACGCCCGGGCTGCCGTGCGCCTCCATGCCCACGGCGTCGATCACAGCATCCGGTCCGCGTCCGTCTGAGAACCCCAGCGCCGCATCCTCCACGTCGCCCGGCTCGCACACGGCGATGCCGTGCCGCGCCGCCATCTCCCGACGCTCGGCGACCGGGTCGACCGCGAGCACTCGGGCGCCGCGATGCGCAGCGAGTCGCGCCGCGAACTGCCCGACCGGCCCGAGGCCGAGCACGAGCGCCGTATCGCCCCGACCCACGCCGGCGTATGCGACGCCCTGCGCCGCAGTCGGAAGGATGTCGCTGAGGAAGAGATAGCGCTCGTCGGCGAGCTCCTTCCCGACGGCGATCGTGTTGTAATCGGCGATGGGCACTCTGAGCAGTTCGGCCTGCCCGCCCGGCACCTGGCCGTAGAGTTTCGTGTAGCCGAAGAGTGCTGCGCCCGAACCGTACTCGGTCACCTGAGTGCTCTCGCACTGGGACTGCAGCCCGCGCCTGCACATCCAGCACGTGCCGCACGCGATGTTGAACGGGACGACCACGCGCTGGCCGACCGTGAGCGACGCGACCCCGGGGCCGACCTCCTCGACCACGCCCATCGTCTCGTGTCCGAGGATGTCACCGGCATCGAGGAATGGCCCGAACAGTTCATACAGATGGAGGTCGGATCCGCAGATCGCTGTCGACGTGACCCGGATGATCGCGTCACCGGGTTCTTGAATCACGGGATCCGGAACCCGATCGACCGAGATCTTCCGCTTGCCCTGCCAGGTCACTGCACGCATGCTGCTCTCCTTCTGCTCTTGTCTACGGTTGTGATGGATCGACGGCTGATCAGGTCAGCCGCCAGGCGATACACGGGTGAGCACGGCCTCCAACGCCTGCTCGACGGTCTGCTGCATGACCTCGATCGGGTCTCCCGAGAACGAGAGGTGCTCCACCTGCGTCGGTCGCCCGCCTCCGGTCACGGCGAGCACGACCGTGCCCGCCGGTTTGCCCTCGTCGGGGTCGGGACCTCCCACGCCCGTCACGGCCACTGCGACGTCGGCGAGCAGCAGTCGAGCCGCGGACTCGGCCATCGCCACTGCGGTCGGCTCGGTCACCACGGGCCCGCGTGGAGCGCCGAGGAGCTCGTACTTCACCTCCGGGTGGTAGGCGATGATGCCCCCGCGGAACCACTCACCGGAGTCGGGAGCCGCAGCCAGGGCAGCCCCGAGCTGCCCTCCCGTCAACGACTCGGCGACCGCGACCGATGCACCCGCCTTCGCCGCCTGCTCGGCGATCCGCTCGACCAGCCGATCGACGCGACCTTCGAGTGCAGATTCAACCATGGAAACCCTTCTCCTTCCGTACCCGCCCGATCGATGAGGACGTGGCCGACACTACGGGTGCGCGATTCGCGGCGCAGGGGCCTTGACGCGTCAGCACGCGGCACGCAACCCCCTGGGAATGTCGACCGCCACGCGGCACGGTAGGGATACGAGCGAATCGAGGAGGACAGCAATGCCTGAACGACCCCAGTCTCACACCGCAGCATCCGGCATCGAGCGCGACGGACTGCGCGTGGCCGTCGTCGGAGCGACCGGCAATGCGGGAACCGCGCTGCTCCGCTCGCTCGTCGCCGCTCCAGAGGTCGACTCGGTGCTCGGCATCGCGCGACGCATGCCCGACGTCACGGTCGACCCGTACGCCTCGTGCGAGTGGGAGTCCATCGATATCGCCGCGGCATCTTCCGAGGAGGCGGCTGCGGAGGCGCTGCGAGAGGCATTCTCAGGCGTCGACACCGTCGTGCACCTCGCCTGGCTCATCCAACCGATCGCCGAGCGCGAGCTGCTGCGCCGGGTGAACGTCGAGGGGACGCGCCGCGTGCTCCGGGCAGCGGCCGAGGCCGGCGTCGGCCACGTCGTCATCGCATCCTCGGTGGGCGTCTACGCAGCCGACCCGTCTCGCGCGCTGCGCACGGAGGATTGGGAGCGGGGCGGGATCGAGTCATCGCAGTACAGCGTCGACAAGGTGGCGCAGGAGAAGGTGCTGGATGACTTCGCGAGCGAACACCCGGACGTGACCGTGACGCGCATGCGACCGGCGCTCATCTTCCAGGGCGACGCCGCGTCGTCGATCCAGCGCTACTTCCTCGGAAGTGCGGTGCCGGTGCAGGCCCTCGGTCGCGCCAAGCCGCCGGTGCTCCCGCTGCCGAAGGGACTCCGCGGGGTGCAGGCAGTGCATTCCGATGACGCGGCGGATGCGTACGTCGCCGCGATCGTGCGGCGCGCGTCCGGCGCCTTCAACATCTGCGCCGATGATGTGCTGGGGGCGCAGGACCTGGCGGACGTCATCGATCATGGCCGGTACTTCGAACTTCCCACCGCCGTCGTCAGAGGATTCGTCACGGCGGCGCACCGAGCGGGCATCGTCTCGGTCGACGCCGGGTGGTTCGATCTCGGCCTCGGAGCGCCGCACATGGACAACGCTCGCGCCAAACGCGAACTCGGCTGGGAGCCGAAGCACTCCGCGAAGAGCGCGCTGCGCGAACTGCTGCAGGGCATGATCGACGGTCGCGGAACCGGATCGCTGCCGCTTCGCGCACGAGACGTCGACGATGCGCGGCTCTCATCGCTCGACGGCCGCGTGGGAGAGGGCGTCGACGCGGCGTCGACCAGCACCGGGTCCTCGCCGACCGCCGACAGCCCCACCGAGGGGCTGACCGACGGGGCGGGCGAGCTCGACTGGGAGCTGCTCGGCCTCTACCTCTCCGATCATCTCACCGGGGCCACTGCCGGGGCCGAACGCATGGAGCGGATGTCGGCCGCCTATATCGACACGCCCGTGTATGCCGGTCTCTCGGAGCTGGCCGAGGAGCTCCGTCTCGAGCGCGCCTTCCTCGCGCACCTGATCGACGATCTCGAGGTGCGCCGCCGCTTCTACCGTCAGGCGGCCTCCTGGGTCGGTGAACGCGTCGGTCGGCTGAAGCTGAACGGGCGCACATTCACCCGCTCACCGCTCTCCCTGATCTTGGAGCTCGAGCTCCTGCGCAGCGCGGTGATCGGCAAGCTCGGCCTCTGGCAGGTGCTGAGCGAGCACGCCGCGGACCTCGACCTCGACGCCTCGGTGTTCGACGAGCTCGGCGAACGCGCGCTCGCTCAGGCGGAGATGCTCGGTGCGGCCCACGCGTTCGCGCGCAGTCGCGCATTCCGTGAGGATCGCGATGTCTTCGGCTCCGACAGCGATTCCGTGGCCGCGGTTCCTTCGGGAGCGGAGCCGCTGGGTGCCGACGCCGACGCCGGAGCGGGGACGGTGGACGAGACGCCAGCGATCCCCGCCGATCCGGAGCCGGCGGCGGATACCGGAAGCGACGCCGCAACGAAGCGCGGCGGCGACGCCGCGACGCCCCCTTCCGATACGAAGCGACGCGCGCGCGGAGAGCATGACGACGCGCTCGCCGATGAATGGGGCGAGGAATCGTTCCCGGGGAGTGATCCGCCCGCCAACTACTGAGGCGTACGCGTGAACGTCACGTGCGTCACGCCGCTCGCGGTCGTCTCCGAGACGACCGCGTAGTCGCGGTCCCAGTCCTCGAGTCCGTGCCAGAGGTGGGACCCGCGACCGAGCAGGATCGGCACCTGCACCACGTGGAGTAGATCCACCAGCCCCTCGGCCATGAATTCGCGCACGGTCGCGGGCCCGCCGCCGATCCTCACGTCGAGGCCCTGAGCCGCGTCGAACGCGGCATGCAGGGCCTCACGCGGTGGCGCACTGATGAAGTGGAACGTGGTCTCGCCCAGGCGCAGGGGCGGTCGCGGCGCATGCGTCAGCACGAAGACCGGCGAGTGGAACGGGGGCTCATCTCCCCACCAGCCCTGCCAGTTCTCGTCCTGCTGCCAGCCGGGCGGTCCGAACTTGCCGGCGCCCATGATCTCAGCGCCGATGCCCTCGAACGATCGACGCGCGTGGCGATCATCCGCCTCGGTCTCTGGATCGGTCTCCCCTCGCTCCCGATCACCCGTCTGCGCCTGGAACGTGGCGGTCGGGATGAACCACTCCATGAGCCGCATGCCCGCGTGACCGAAGGGCGCTTCCCGTGAGGGGTCTGCTCCGGCGCCGAAGCCGTCGAGCGAGACCGCGAGGTTGTGGACGCGTGCGAGCGGCATGATGGCTCCTTCCCAATGGGTGGGAGCCAGTCTAGGCTCGCGCGGCCGCCGAGTCTGCCGACGTCGCGTCATGATCCAGGGTGGCGCCACGCGCTCTCGAGCGCATTCCCGCCTCGTCGTCCAGCCAGTTCGAGCTCTTGTTCTTCAGCACGAAGATGTAGACGAGCAGAGACACGGCGATGACAGCGGTGACGTACACGATGAACCAGGTGACCCGATCCGCCTCGCCCGCGGCCTGATACAGCAGCGGCGCCGTACCGCCGAACGCGGAGTTCGCGAGCGCGTACCCGAAACCGACGCCCAGAGCGCGGATGTGGGTCGGGAAGAGCTCGGCCTTCACGACGGCGTTGATGGAGGTGTAGCCGGTCAGGATCACGAAGCCGACCACGAGGATCGTGAACGCGATGATGGGGTTCTGCTGCTGCGGCAGCTGCGTGAGGAGCACCCACGTGTAGAGCACGCCGCCGACGCCGAAGAACACGAGCAGTGACTTGCGTCCGACTCGGTCCGAGATCCAGCCGCCGAGCGGCTGGAGCAGCATGAGGATCGTGAGCGCAATGAGGTTGATCACCGTGCTCGCGACGACGTCGCTGCCGGCGAACGCGCCCTTCACGATCGACGGGCCCGTGACCGAGTAGGTGTAGAACGCCACCGTGCCGCCGGCGGTGACGAGGAAGCAGGTGAGGAGCGGACGCCACTGGCGCACGAGCAGCTCGCGCATCGATCCCGATTCGCGGGACTGCCCCGATCGCACGGCCTGCAGGGTCGCGGTTTCCAGCGTCTCGTCCATCGTTCGACGCAACCAGATGACCACCAGCGCGCCCGCACCGCCGATCAGGAACGCGACGCGCCAGCCCCACGAGGCGATCGCCTCTTCGGGCAGGGTGAGCACCATGATCAGCAGTGTCGTCTGCGCGAGCACGTGACCGCCGACGAGCGTCACGTAGTGGAACGACGACAGGAACCCGCGATGGCCGGAGATCGCCGTCTCCGACATGTAGGTCGCGCTGGTGCCGTACTCGCCGCCGGTCGCGAAACCCTGCAGGAGTCGGGCGAAGACGAGGATCACCACAGCGCCGGCCCCGATGGCCTCCGCCGTGGGTGAGAGCGCGATCAGGATCGAGCACGCGGCCATGAGCGAGACCGAGACGGTGAGCGACAGTCGGCGCCCATGCCGATCGGCGAATCTGCCGAAGAACCACGAGCCGATCGGGCGCATGAGGAAGGTGACCGCGAAGATCGCCCAGATGTAGATCGACGAGTTCTTCTCGTCGGACGCGAAGAACTGCGACTCGAAGTAGGTGGCGAACACGGAGTAGACGTAGACGTCGTACCACTCGACGAGATTGCCCGCCGAGCCTTTCAGAGTGTTCGAAACCGACCGGCGCAGGGTCGGCGAGGTCGCCGTCGACGTTGACATTGACAGTCCAATCATCAGGGGTGGGTGCAGGGGCGGCTCCGCAGAGCAGCAGACCCCATTCTGCGAGTCCGGGAAGCACGACGGACGAAACTCTTAACACTCCCTTAACACTCGCGACTCGCAGGAGCGACGGCATACTGGAGGGCATGCGTGTACTGGTGACCGAGGACGATGCGTCGGTCTCCGCCGCGCTCGCTGCCGCACTCACGCGCGCGGGCCACACCTGCGACCGTGTGGCGAGCGGCGGCGCACTGCTGCAGCAGCACCGCGACGCGGATCTCGTGCTGCTGGATCTCGGCCTCGAAGACATGGACGGGCTCACGGCGCTCGAACAGCTGCGCGAAGTGAGCGAGATTCCCGTCATCGTCGTCACCGCCCGGGGCGACGAGCGCTCCACGGTACGGGCGCTGCGGCTCGGAGCCGACGACTACCTCGTGAAGCCGGTGCGCTTGCACGAACTCCTCGCTCGTCTCGCCGCTGTCGCGCGGCGATACACCGGGCTCGTCAGCGATCGCATCGAACTCGGCGACGTCGTCATCGACGAGACCGAGCGACTGGTGCGGTATCGGGGAGCGAGCATCGGGCTCACTCCGACCGAATGCTCGTTGCTCGCAGTGCTCGGCCGGCATGCTGGAAACGTCGTCAGCCGCCAGCATCTTCTCGATGCCGTATGGGGCGAGACCTATTCGGCGACGTCTCGAGCGTTCGACGTGCATCTCGCCGGCTTGCGGCAGAAGGTGCCGATGCTGAGCATCACGACGATTCGCGGCCGTGGGTTCCGCTTGGAACGGCCTCGATGAGATTCCGCGTGCTGCTCCCGCTCTTCCTCTTCGGCGTGCTCGCGGTCACCGCGATCCTCATTCCCATCGGCTCGGCGATCGCGCAATCCCGCACCCAGGAACTCCAGCTGCAACGCAGCGCAGCCCTGCAGCAGATCGTGCAGCGCGCCTCCTCGGCGCTGGCACTCGGCGACGTTCGAGAGCTCGATCACTACTTGAGCCGATTCTCCGAGACCTTCGGCGAAGCCGTCGTCGTCGTGGATGGGGCCGGGGCGCGCATCACCGCGTCGGGTGCTCCGCTCGACGATGCTGAGGTCTCCGGTGTCATCTCCAGCGCTCTTCGCGGAGTGCCGCAACAGGATCTCGACACCGTAACGCCGTGGAGCGCGGGAACCGCAATCGTCGGTGCGCCCGTCACCCTCGACGGCCGCACTCCGGAGGGGGCCGTCGCCCTTCGCATCGATCAGGAAGCGGCGCAGCGCGACATCGCGGCCGGCTGGGCGACGATCGTCTCCATCGGCGCTGCACTCCTGTTCGCGGTGCTGCTCGCGTCCGTCTTCTGGACACGCTGGGTACTGCGACCCGTTTCCGCACTCGATACCGCAGCGAACGCGCTCGCGGAGAACCGTGCCTTCGCGCTCGACGCGGACGCGGGGCCACCCGAGCTGCGGCGCCTGTCGCGCTCCTTCGCCCGCATGGCTCGCACCGTCGAACTCGCGCTCGACCAGCAGCACGGCCTTGTCGCCGACGCGTCGCATCAGCTGAGAAACCCGCTCGCGGCGATCCGTCTCCGCATCGACGGTCTCCCGCGCGGCTCCGGGGTGGACGACGCGGGGAGAGACGAGGAGATCGAGGCGATCGAGCACGATCTCGATCGCCTCGAGCACACGGTGGCCCGCATGCTCTCGCTCGCGAACGCCGAGCATCGTGCGGCGGCCGCTGTGAGCGGGCACGGTGCGGCCGCCAGCGAGGCTTCGCCCCGGGCGAGCCACGACGAGGTGACATCCGTTTCCGCGGCTCGCCTCATCGCGCCCCACCGGGCCCGCCTCGCCGAGGCGCAGATCACCATCGTCGCGGCCGAGCACCCGCACACCATCAGGTTCCGCAGACACGACCTCGACGACGTCGTGGAAATCGTCGCAGACAACGTCGCCAAGTACGCTCCCGGCTCGGAGTTCCGGGTCGACATGTCGCAGCACGACGGTGCCGGACGTCGCACCGCTCTCGTCATGAGCGATTCAGGGCCGGGGCTCGCGACCGCGGAGATCGAGCTCGCCGGGCGGCGCTTCTGGCGGGCCTCCGCGCACGCGCAACTGCCGGGAAGCGGCCTCGGCCTCGCGATCGTCGAGCAGCTCGCGCGCGCCAACGACGCCGATGTCTCGATCGATCGCGCGCCCGAGGGCGGCCTGCGCATCACCATCACCGCTGGAGCGGCGTGATGCGCGCGCACGCAGCGACTCCACGGCCGGGCGCGGTGAGCCGACGGAGCGTTCTGCTGGCTGGGTCAGCAGCCTTAACGCTGGCGCTTGCGGGGTGCGCTCCGGCGCGCACCCGTCGGCTCGCACTCGCGTGCGGCGAACCCGGCGGGGCGTACCTGCAATTCGGGGAACTGCTCGGGGCCGCGCTCGAGGCTCGGTCGGGGATGCCGCTTGATCTGCGAGTCACGCACGGCAGCGCGGACAACATCGAAATGCTCGCGAACGGCGAGGTCGATCTCGCGCTCTCGCTCGCGGACTCCGCCAACGAGAGCTCGGAACTGCACGATCTCACCGCGATCGGGCGCGTGTACCAGAACTACCTGCAGTGCCTCGTGCGCGCCTCGAGCGATATCGCCTCGTTCGAGGATCTCGCCGGGCGCCGTGTCTCGATCGGTGCGCCCGGCTCGGGCAGTTCCCGGACCACACGACGCTTGCTCGAGTCCGTGGGACGAGGGTCGGGCGCCGACGCTCCGGTGACGATGGAACTCGAGCTCTCCGCGGCGCTCCGCGCCCTCGCAGGCGGGAGCATCGAGGCGCTCTTCTGGTCGGGCGGCATCCCGACGCCCGAGATCACCGACGCTGCGGCCACCACTCCCCTGCGGGTGATCGACCTCGGCGATGTCGTCGCCCCGCTTCGCGCCGCCCACCCCCAGGAATACCTCGATACCCGCATCCCTGCCGGGGTGTACGGGACGGCGCGGTCGACTGCGACCATCGGCATCTCGAACCTCCTGCTGTCGCGGGCCGACCTCGACCCCGACGTGGCGCGCGCACTCGTCGATGTGCTCGTCGTCGACGCCACGCGCCTCGTTCCGACCGGTTCGGTCGGGCTGCAGTATCTCGCGCTCGACACTCTGATCGACACGGGCGAGGTTCCGCTGCACCCGGCCGCGACGGACCGGTATCGCGAGCGGTATCGGTGACCGGCGAGACGGGCGTCGCCCGTCAGCGGTCGTCGAGCGCCGCGCCCTTGCGATCGACGAGCCCCCACGCGGCCCCCGCCGCCACGATGAAGAAGATCGCGAACACCGAGAACGTGAGTCCGGCTCCGCCTGCGGCGAGCAGCACGGGCACGAGGAGCGGGGCGACGATCGAGGCGATTCGCCCCACGCCCGCCGCCCAGCCGGCTCCCGTTGCCCGCGAGGAGGTCGGGTAGATCTCGGGCGTGACCGCGTACAGCGCGCCCCAGGCCCCCAGGTTGAAGAACGAGAGTGCCATGCCGGAGGCGATGATGGCCGCTTCCGTGTGCACGGTGCCGAACACGATCGCCGACGCTGCAGAACCGAGGAGGAATACGGAGAGCGTCAAGCGGCGCCCCCACACTTCGATGAGCCACGCCGCGACCGCGTACCCCGGCAATTGCGCGAGGGTGATGATGAGCGTGAAGCCGAACGAGCGCACGAGGCTGAAGCCCGCGTCGACGAGGATGCTCGGGATCCAGATGAAGGCCCCGTAGTACGCGAAATTGACGCAGAACCAGACGATCCAGATCGAGAGGGTGCGGCCGCGGAACTCCGACGACCAGAGCGTTGCGAGCCTTCCGCCCGTCGAGGTGGCGACCGGCGGCGCAGCTTCGGGCGCAGCTTCGGGCGCAGAAGGTGAAGCGGGGGCCGATGCAGGCGCAGGGGCGGATGCGCGCACAGGCTGCTCGGCGGCGCGCGATCCGGCAGCGCTTTCGAACGATGCGACGATCGCCTCCGCCTGCTCGGTACGGCCCCTCCCTGCGAGCCACCGCGGCGATTCGGGGAGCCCCCATCGCACGGCGAGCGCGTACACCGCGGGGATCGCTCCGAGCGCGAACGCCCAGCGCCACCCGTTCTCCGATGCCGGCACCACGAAGTATCCGATGACCGCCGCGGCCGTCCAGCCGACTGCCCAGAAGGCCTCGAGGATCACGATGATGCGCCCGCGGATTCGCGCCGGCGCGAACTCGCTCACGTACGTGGATGCGACGGGCAGCTCCGCGCCCAGACCGAGACCCACGAAGAAGCGCAGCACCAGCAGCAGGCCCACGCCGCTGACGAGGGCGCTCGCGCCGGTCGCGACACCGTAGACGAGAAGTGTGACGGCGAACACCTGTCGTCGGCCGAATCGGTCGGCGAGCAGCCCGCCGAGACTCGCACCGATCGCCATGCCGGCGAACCCGATCGACGCGATGAGCCCGCTCTGACCCTTGTCGATGCCCCACTGCTGCGCGAGTGCCGCGATGATGAAGGAGATCAGCCCGACGTCCATCGCATCGAGCGCCCAGCCGATCCCGGAACCGCCGAGCACCTTGCCGTGCTTACGGGTGAAGGGCAGCGCGTCGAGCCGTTGCGCGAGCGAGCGCCGCTCGATCGTCGGAGTTCCGTTCATGGAATCATCGTAGGGGCACGGCGCAGCATCCCGCACCGTCTCTACGGGGTACGATCACTGCGCGTCTGTGGAGCACGCACGTTATGGGTGGAGCGGATCGCCGACCGTCAGAAGGGGTGCCGTGCGTCGTCAGGGCTGCTCCGCGCGGCCGCGAGGCTCGGGCCGGGAGCCGCAGCGGGTGACGGGTCGGGAGGCGGGTCGGGGTCGGGAGGCGGGTCCGCGTCTGGCGGTCTGATCTGCGTGAACCTCACTCGGCTCGGTGGTCGGTCGATGCGGGTGCGCCCGGTCGGGCTCG
>NZ_JAQPZP010000011.1:0-100014 GCF_037619215.1 Leucobacter sp. USCH14 | reverse complement strand
CGGCCTCCGAGCCGGGTGCGGTTCGCGCGCGCCGAGCGCAACGAACAGCCCCATCCGTTCTAGCGACGAGCCCGGCCAATACACTACGACGCGTTCAAAGTGGAGTTGCTCGTTACAGTCGTGCGTACTGGTCATCGGCGAACGGTCTACGAGAACGAAACTGCTCGAGGTCACTTAGCGCGCGCGTACTTCCGTCGCAGACCGGCGTTGGCTCAAGTGGTGATCGACGTCTGCTGGTACAGCGCCAATGCAGGTCGGCCTTCGACGAGCGTGTAATGGCTGGTCATGAGCGCGACGAACGGATCAGCTTCTCCCTCGCGTGACGCGCGCGCTCGATAGACGAGTGCGGCACTGCTACCGCTGACCGGGACGAGCTGCGCGTCCTCGATGAGGTACGACGACCACGGAGGCGCCGCGTTCAACGATGCGACGACACCGGGTCGGTCGAGCACCATCCCGTTCACGAGCACCATCACGGCATCGGGCGTCATGAGGTCGCCGTAGAACGAACCGCCCTCCGAGCGGCACAGTGCCGTCCACCCATCGTGTTCAAGGGTCAACAGGTGATCGATCGAGAGCGACTCGGATGACATGCATCGACGGTACCCCGGTCTTCTGGTTCCATCTACGGAAGGACGACATCACGTGCGCGGGTCAGTGCACCTCTACTCGGGCCGAGTCGATCCGCTCGCCTGTCGTGTGATCGAACAGGTGGACCCGGGACGGGGCAACCGGAGCGACGGTCACCGCATCGCCGATCTGCGGATGGTCGCGCCCGTCAACGCGGACGACGAGTTCGGTGCTCTCGTCATCGAGCGACGTCTCCCCGTACAGGTAGCCGTCCGCGCCGAGCTCCTCGATGAGTTTCGCGCGCACCGAGAGCCCGGGAGATCCAGTTGTGGAGACGGCGAAATCTTCGGGCCGCACCCCGACGGTGACCGTATCTGCCGAGAGTCGAGCGCGCGCCTCGCGGGAGATGGGGACGGTGAGGTCGCCGATCCTGACACCATCGGCGTCGACCGTCGTGGTGAACAGGTTCATGGCGGGTGAGCCGATGAACCCGGCGACGAACGTGTTCACGGGAGTGTCCAGCAGCTCTCGCGGGGTTCCGACCTGCTGCAGCACCCCGAGCTTCATCACCGCGATGCGGTCGCCCATGGTGAGGGCCTCGGTCTGATCGTGCGTCACGTAAACCGTGGTGACTCCGAGCTCGCGCTGCAGGGCCGCGATGCGGGTGCGGGTCTGCACGCGCAGTTTCGCGTCGAGGTTCGACAGGGGTTCGTCCATCAGGAAGACCTGGGGTTCGCGGACGATCGCCCGCCCCATCGCGACGCGCTGGCGCTGGCCGCCGGAGAGCGCCTTCGGCTTGCGGTCGAGGTACTCGGTGAGATCGAGCTGCTCGGCGACCGCCTCGACGCGCCGCCGGCGCTCCTCCTTGCCGACCTTCGCGATCTTGAGCGCGAAGCCCATGTTCTCCGCGACGGTCATGTGCGGGTAGAGCGCGTAGTTCTGGAACACCATGGCGATGTCGCGATCCTTCGGCGACAGATGAGTGACCTCCGCATCGCCGATGATGATGCGTCCGTCGGAGATCTCCTCGAGGCCGGCGAGCATGCGCAGCGCGGTGGATTTTCCGCAGCCCGAGGGGCCGACGAGCACGAGGAACTCTCCATCGGCGATCTCGAGATTCAGGTTCTGCACCGCCGGACGGTCGGTGCCGGGGTATGACAGGGTGACGTTGTCGTAGGCGACGTTTGCCATGGCGCGTTTCCTTCCGTGGTTAACCGGCGATCGGGAGTTTCGTGTCGTTCTGCTCGTAGCGCGTGCCTTCGACGGTGACCCCCTGGCGGCGCGCGACGGCATCGACGATCAGTTGCAGGATCACGGTCTCCTCGAGCACGCGGGTCAGGCCCGCGTCGGTGTGCCGCACGCGCACGACCGTCACGTTCTCGTGCGCGAGAGCGGCGACCCGCTCGTCGCTCGCACCCGTGATCACGAGCACGCGCGCTCCGGCCTCGGCCATCTGCAGCACCACGTCGAGCTCGCGGCCGTCACCGATGGTGACGAGCATGTTCTTCGAGTCGATGACCTCGTGGGGTCCGTGCACGAACTGGAACGTCTCCCAGCCGGTCGCCGGGAGACGCACGGCTTCGCGCAGCATGAGGGCGCCTTGAGCGGCGGACGAGACGCCCATCCCGCGACCGATGAGGTCGACTGCGGCGATGTCGTCGAAGATCGGGGCGAGTGACTCGGCGAGGTCTCGGTGGTGCCTGAGGAGGTCCGCGACCAGTCGCGAAGCGCCGGTGACATCGAGGTCGCTCTCGAGGCCGGCGCTCTGCATGATGGCCGAGTAGGACAGGAGTGTTGAGAGGTAACCAGAGGTGTAGACGGGGGAATCATCGATGCCGCCGTATCCGACGACGAAGTCGCTCACCTCCGAGATCGCTGCTCCAGGAAAGTTGGTGATCGCGACGCGCCGTCCCGACCCGCGACCGCGCGCCGCCGCAATGGGTTCCGGGCTGCGCCCGGATTCCGAAACGATGAGGTAGTGGTCGCCCGGCTCGAAGTCGCTCGGGTAGGCAGCGACCTCAGACGCGGTGAGATTCACACCTCGAACCCCCTGCTGTGCGAGGGCGGCCACCAGAGCGTGGCCGGAATTGCTCGACGCGCCCATGGCGAGTACAACAACCGTGTCGCCGGCGTTCCAGCGCGGAAGCTCAGCGGCGGCCAGCGATGCGGCGATCGCCGGGGCTGCCATCGTGAGGAGCTCCGGCTGCTGGTGAATGGCCTGGTGGAAGGGAATGCGATCGGACAAGGGTTCTCCTGAGGTGGAATGCGAAACGGCGAGAGGAACAAGTGGAGGTCGGGACGTCAGCCCTTTACTGCGCCCGCAGCCAGACCACTGACGATCTGACGCTGGAAGATCAGTGCAATGACCAGCGGCGGGATGGCCGCGATCACTCCACCGGTGGCCACCAGGCCGAAATCGGTCGTGTACCGTCCCGCGAACTCTGAGATCGCAACGGGAATGGTCTTCGACGCGTCGGACGAGGTGAAGATGAGGGCGTACATGAATTCGTCCCAGGCGAGAAGGAACGCGAACATCACGGCTGCGAAGAGGCCGGGTTTCGCCGAGGGCAGGATGATGCGGAACAGTGCCCCGAGACGGCTGGTGCCGTCGATGCGCGCGGCGTCCTCGAGATCCGCCGGCACGGTCATGAAGTAGTTGCTCAAGATCCACAGCGTGAACGGGATGACGAGCGAGCAATCCACCAGGATCAGTCCGATCGTCGTGTCCAGCATTCCGAGCGAATTCAGAATCATGTAGAGCGGGATCAAGAGTGAGATCTGCGGCAGCATGTACGTCGTCAGGAACAGCACGAGGAACCCGCGTCGGAATGGGAATTTCAGGCGGGCGAACGCGTAGGCGCCGAAGATGCCGACGACCATGGAGATGACCACTGTGGCGACGCCGACGACGAGGGAGTTCATGAAGGCGGCACGGAATGAGGCGCCCACAGATGACGTGGGGTCGAAGAGTATCTCCTGATACCGGTCGAGATGTAGTTCGCTGGGCCACCAGCGCATGGGTTTCGCGACGATGTCCGCCTGCGTGGAGATGCTCGCGATCGCCAACCAGCCGAGCGGCGCGATGCACCCCACCGCGACGATGAGCGCCGCGAGGTACGTGAGCGCCTGACCGAGGATTCGACGATTGTGGTGCTGTTTCATAGTGTGCTCATTTCCGATCGGCGCAGCATCCGAAGGTAGGCCGTGGTCAGCACGAGGATGATGATGAGAACGAGGAACGAGATCGCAGACCCGAGGCCGTAGTTCTGCTCCGAGAACGCGGTGACGTAGGTGTAGTACGAGATGGTCTGGGTGCCGTTCGCGGGCCCGCCTCGAGTCATCGCGTAGATGATGTCGAAGACCTTGACTGCTTCCACGGTGCGCAGCACGAGTACCAGAGCGACGGAGGGCAGCAGCAGGGGGAGCGTGATGGAGAAGAACCGGCGGAAGGCTCCCGCGCGGTCGACTTTCGCGGCCTCGGTCAGTTCACTGGGAATCGAGGTCAGGCCGGCGAGGAGGAAGATGGCCACGAGCGGCGTCGTCTTCCATGCGTCGGCGATGATGACGAGGTTCAGTGCGGTCGTCGGGTCGGAGAGCCAGGCCTGGTAGCTGTCGATCACACCGAGGTGGCTGAGCACACCGTTGAGCGCGCCGTACTGCGCGTTGTAGATGCCTTTCCACATAGCAGCGTTCACGATGGTGGGCACGGCCCAGGGCAGAACGACCAGCGCTCGGAGGATCCAGCGACCGCGGATCTTCGCGTTGAGGAGGAACGCGATCCCGAGTCCGAACACCAGCTCGATCGAGGTCGAGACGAGCGTGAAATAGAGTGTGCGCCCGAGCGCGCCCCAGAAGCCGTTCGCGCTCAGGGCCTCGATGTAGTTGCCGAGGCCGACGAAAGGAGTATCGACCGCAACGGCGGAGGTCACCTCGAAGAGCGAGATGAGCAGCGTGCGGCCCAGCGGATACAGGATGACGCCGAAAACGGCGAGGATCGCGGGGAGCAACAACCAGAAGGCGAGTCGCCTCTCGCTGTCGCGCCGCTTCCTGCGTGGCGCCGATGCGGTCGATACTGCCATGAGGTCTTAGTCCTCCAACTCTGCGTTCGCAGCCTCGACGGCGTCATCGAGGGCTTCCTGCGGTGTCTTCTTACCGAGAAGCGCGTTTTGCAGCTCGACCTGAATGATCTGCGAGACGGTCGAGTAGTTCGGTACTGCGGGGCGCAGGATGGAGTCGGCGTAGGCCTCTTCCGACACCGCGAAGACTTCAGGATTGACGTCGATGACTTCCGGCTTCTCGTAGCTGGCCTTCCAGCTCGGCTGCGATGAGTGGACGTATTCCTCCTGCGTCTCCTCGCTCGTCATGTAGTCGATGAATTCCCACGCAGCATCCTGATTCTTCGAAG
Organism: Leucobacter sp. USCH14; assembly: GCF_037619215.1. Taxonomy (NCBI): domain Bacteria; kingdom Bacillati; phylum Actinomycetota; class Actinomycetes; order Micrococcales; family Microbacteriaceae; genus Leucobacter; species Leucobacter sp. USCH14. The sequence goes on along the minus strand of NZ_JAQPZP010000011.1, from coordinate 95,039 downwards.
TGGCCGTGACCGAGTACGCCATGGCGCCGTTCACGCCGGGCCGAGCACCGCTCGGGCCCTGCGGCGTCGCCAGGACGCCCGCAGCGTCGGCGATCGTGGAGATCTCCGGATCCTGGAGATCTCGCATGGTCGAGTCCCAGTTCAGACCGAACGCCGTCTCGCCCTGGGCGAGCGCCTTCGACACGTCGTCCTCGAGGAACGTGGTGGAGGCGGGGTTCGTGAGTCCGTCGTCGATGGTCTGCTTCATCCACTCGAGGGCGGCGACTCCCTGCGCATTGTTGATGATCAGTTCACCATCGTCATTCGTGAACTCTCCGTCGAACGCCCCGAGCAGCTGTGCGTAATCGCAGATGAGCGCCTCGGCCTGCGCCCAGCTCCATGCGATCGGATACTCGCTGATCCCCGCCTCTTTGATCTTCTCGGCCGTCGCGAGTACGCCGTCCCAGGTCTCCAAGTCCTCCGGCGTGGCGCCCACTTCGGCGATCATCTCCTCGTTGTAGAAGAAGAGCTTCGTCGACGGGCCGTTCGGCACGCCGTAGAACTTGTCCTGGTACGCGGCCGTCGGAATCACCCCCGACAGAAGTTCGTCCTCGGCCGCGCCGGGGAACTTATCCCCGAGGTCCGCGATGATCCCCTTCGACGCGAACTCCGCGGGCCAGATCACATCGATCAAGACGACGTCGTACGTCCCGGCGGGGGCCGAGGTCACGATCTTGTCGTGCAGGGCTTCGTACGACACGAAGGTGGGGTTGACGGTGATATCGCCCCCGTTCTCCTCTTCGAAATCGGCGATGATCTGCTTGTAGTCATCCTCGGAATACCCGGCCTGCTTCATGAAGAGCGCGTTGATCTCGCCGGTTCCGTCGCCCGCGTCACCACCGCCACCGCCACCGGTGACGCTGCAGCCGCTCAACGTGAGACCTGCGGCTGCGACACCAGCGATGAGGCTTCGTTGCAATCGCTTGAGGTTCTTGCCTTTCATGAATTTCTCCTTTGATTTTCGGTGTAGGTCAGATGAGGGTTCGAGCGAGGGCTATGGCTCCGGCGACGGGCTCGTCGTGCAGCACCACGAAGGGCAGGTCGATCCCCTGGTCTGCCAGGGCTCGCGCGAGCTCACTCTGCAGGAGCGGCTGCGCGGTGACGACGCCGCCCGCGGCGACGATGGCATCTGCTCGAGCCTGACGCCCGAGCACATCTCCGACGCTCGTCGCCAGCTCGTCGGCTGCAGCGCTGATGACCCGGCGGGCCAAACGTGAGCCCTCGGTTGCGGCGGTGAAGATCACGGGAGCGGCCTTCGCCCAGCGATGCATCGTCGCGCGGTGGGTGAAGATGAGAGAGAGATCGTCGACGGTGTCAGTCGCGAAATGCTCCATGAGCCGGCGCGCAAGGAGGCCGGGGCGTCGGCCGGTATCGTGCTCTCGCTGCACCGCGCGCATCGACTCGCGAGTGATGCCGGGTGCGCTTCCCGGATCTCCGATCATCCATCCATAACCGCCCGCAGTCAGGTGTTCTCCCGCTGGAGTGCGGCCGACCACGATGGAACCCGTGCCGGCGATGATGCCGACGGCGTCGGTGAAGCCGGCCGCTGGTCCCACGAGCAGCGCGTCATTGAGTACGAGGAGCGGGCCGACATGATGTTCCTCCAGCGCTTCTCTGAAGGCCCGTATCTGCGCTTCGGAATCACAGCCGTGCGCGCCCACGGCCAGTGCGGCGTGCTGATCCGCCCCCAGTTCGTGCGCGTGGGAGAGAAGCGCTTTGGCACCCTCGCGATCCCGAAGCCCACTGGGGCCGAGCCACTCCGAGGTCGGAAGCCTCGCATCTGCGACCTCGGTCGAAATGGAGTCCGCGACGCGCACCCGTGTGTTGGTGCCGCCGATATCGATGCCAATGAGCTTCATTGCTAACCTGGAGTTACTTATCTGTCAGAGTGAAAAGAAGGTGGTCTGAATCTACCGCTGCCCGCTCGAGCGCGTCAAGTCACGGAGATCGCATGCGCCTGTTTTTGCTCGACGTCAAGGCGCCGAACGCGTCTGGCCGTAAACTGACGCCCATGTACGACCACCATGCGACGCCGCCCGCCGGTACGCAGGAGTGGCCGGCGAGCACGAGCGTAATCGCGGCGTCCAATCAGGGAGCGCTCGTCGAAGCACTGCGCCAGCGCGGAGCCCTCTCGAAGATGCAACTGAGCGAACTCACCGGGCTCAGCGCGGCGACTGTGAATCGTGTACTCAAGGGACTGATCGAACACGGCTTCGTCGCTCAGGCGGGCACGGAAGAATCCACAGGCGGTCGGCCTCCTGTGCTCTTCGATGTCGTACCGACGGCTCTCGTCTCGGGGGCGGTGCAGGTTCGGCGCGATGGGATCACGGGAGCTCTCGTCGGGTTCAACGGCGAGATCATCGAGCGCTTCGAGCGAGAGTTCGATGCTTCCGGGCCGGGCGAGGGCCCTCGTGCGCTGCACCGCATGATCACTCATCTCGCCGAGCGTTGCGCCGCGCTCGACATCCCGCTCCACGTCATCGGCGTCTCGGTCGGGGGCATTGCGAGCCCGAGCGGAACAGTCACGGGCCTGAACCCGCGATACTGGCCGGAAGCGACGCTCACCGAGTTGGTCGGCGAGCATGACGTTCGCGTCGTCGTGGAGAACGATGCGAACGCACTCGCGCTTGGCGAGCTGTACCGAGGGGTGGGGCGTTCCAGCCGTCAGTTCGTCGCATTGGTACTCGACCGGGGTCTCGGATCTGGAATCGTCGCCAATGGAGAACTGGTTCGCGGTGCCCGATTCGCGGCCGGCGAGGTCGGCTACCTGCTCATCGATTCGGATTCCCTCACGACACCGCCGCAGGGGCGCGGGGAGCTCGAGAGCAAGATCGATCCTGTCGCGGTTACCGGCGCAGCGCATCAAGCGGGAATCGATTCGGCGCATCAATTGACCGCAGCCGAGATCGTCTCGAGGGAATCCGCAGGGGATCAGCGAGCGGCACCGGTCGCGTCGATGGTGCTCGATATGCTCGCTCGCGGTGTGGCCGCCCTCGTCAGCATTCTCGACCCGGATGTCGTCGTCCTGGGAGAAGGACTCGACAAACGCGCGGACATCGTGATCCCCGGTCTTCGGAAGCGGTTGGAAGGCAGAATCCAGTTCGTTCCTGAGATTCGCACGGCGTCGCTCGGTGCAGATGCCGTGCTGCTCGGCGTGGCGGAGACGGCCCTGCGTGCGGTCCCTGGGCCCGTGAGGATCTCCCGATCCGTGTGACCTCGGCTTCATAGACGGCGGAATACTCGCCGACGTGAGTGTGGGAAGGATTGAAGAAAATCGTCCCCGGCGCAGAAAGGTCAGCCTTGCCCAAAGCCGTGACTCTTATCCGCTCCTCCTCGCTATCCGACACCGCTGAGTACGCGTATGCGGCGACCGCGCCGGCTGATGCCCGGCTGATTTTCCTCGCGGGCTCGTGTCCGCTGAACCGTGACGGGTCAACCGCGGGCGTCGGCAGCTTCACTGACCAAGCGGCGAAATGCGTTGAGAACATGGAGATCGCGCTCGCCGAGGCGAACGCTGAGATCACCGACGTCATCAGCACGCGCGTGCTGGTCGCGTCTACGCGCCAAGCGGATCTGGTGGCGGCATGGGAAGTCATCCGAGACGCGTTCGGCGAGCACGACGTCCCGAGCACGCTTCTCGGAGTGACTGTCCTCGGCTATGACGACCAGCTCGTGGAGATCGAGGCAGTAGCAGCTGTCCGCGATTGAACGAGCCCGGCAATCAGCGGTGCTCGAGCGCGAGCTTCGCCCCGAAGCCAGGTGGGACTGCGTTCCGGTGACGAACGAGCGCATCAAACCGGGACCGACCGGTAGGCAATCTGAGGCGCTGCGCGGAACGCCGCAGCGCCCGCGAATGAGTGCGGAGCAAAGCACGAGCGTCGTATCCAGCTCGGGAATGGCGATGAGGATCGGGGCCCGGTGCATCTTCGCACGTCTGCGTGGGAGGTCAACCCCCGCGCGGGAGGCGACAGGATCGCCGAACCTGGAGGTGCGTGCTGCGAGTTGGGCGGGCGCATCCAGCATCCACTTCGAGGTCAGGAGCATGGAAATGAACACTCGGAACACCCCCGAACATGCCGACGGTGCTGCAGCGGTCGCAGCGGAGCGCGGCCCGACTCATCGAGAGGAGGTGCTCGACCGGGAGAAGGAGCAGTTCGGCGGGATCAAATGGGGATCCGCATTCTTCGGTTGGCTGACTGCCATGGGTACGGCGGTACTCCTGACCGCGATCCTCAGCGCGATCGGCGCAGGGGTGGGGCTCGGCGCCACGAACGGCGACGTGGAGAACGCCGCCGATGAGCTCGCGTCGAACGCCGACACGGTGGGAATCGTCGGAGCGATCGTGCTCGCCGTGATCCTCTTCGTCGCCTACTTCTGCGGCGGATACGTCGCCGGGCGCATGGCGCGCTTCTCGGGAGCCAAGCAGGGCATCGCCGTGTGGGTGTGGGCCATCGTCATCGCGGTGATCGTCGCCATCGTCACGGCCATCGCCGGGGCCCAGTTCAACGTCCTCGGAAATCTGAACGGGTTCCCGCGCATCCCGATCGACGAGGGGACGTTGACCGTAACCGGCATCATCACCGCGATCGCCGTCGCAATCGTGAGCCTCGCCGGCGCGATGCTCGGCGGAGTGTCGGGAATGCGCTTCCATCGCAAGGTCGACCGCACCGGTCTCGGCCGCTGACCGCCGCTGACTGCCCCGGACCATCGGCCTCACGTCATCTGATCGAAAGGACGTACCATCATGATTGATTCCGCATCCACCAACAGCCTTTTCGACGCGAAGGTGTTTGACGTCGACGGGGAGAAGATCGGCTCCGTCAAGCAGGTGTTCGTCGGCCCTGACGGCGGTGAGCCGCTGTTCGTCAGCGTGGCGACCGGCCTGTTCGGCACCTCCGAGACATTCGTGCCGCTCCGAGACGCGACGTTCGACGGAGAAGCGATGCGCGTCGCCTACGACAAGGCCACGGTGAAAGACGCGCCTCGGATCGACGCGGATGGATCGCTCTCCGACGACGAGCACGACCGACTCTGGGAGTACTACGGCGACGAGCACGATGACCGGGATGACCGGGATGGCCGGGCTGACGACCGTTCTGCGCCGTCCGATGCGAACGGGGCGGTGCGGGCCGAGCATGCGGCCGCGCCGAAGTTCGTCACGGGGCGGGTGCCGCTGCGCAGGCATATCGTCACCGAGGTGCGGCACGGAGACTCGCCGGAGCACGGCGCGACGGGCGTCTCCCGCTAGAGGTGGCGCACCATCACTCGTTCCGCTCCGACTGGCGGGTATCGCGCGCTCCTCCCACCTCCTCCGGCAGCTCGTCGATGGGAACGAGCACGATGTCCTCCACCTTCCAGTCGAGTTCGATGCACCCGTCGCGCGCCTCCAGCAGCTGCTGCACGGTCGGCGATTCGCCGGGTCGGGGCACGATGAAGGACTCGACGTGGAAGACGTGGCCCTGATCCCGCACCCGTGATCCCACTTCGGCCGCCCACGGAAGATCGCGGAGATAGTCGTCCACCTTCTGCGATACCGGGTGGGGTTCGCCGTCGTCGAAGGTGGTCGCACGCGTGTCCATGAGGTCGGTGATCGCGGCGCGCAGGTTCTTCACGCCGTCCCACACGATGCTGACCGCGATGAACAGCGCCGCGGCAGCATCCGCCCACCACAGGCCGATGCCGATGCCGGCGACACCGACGATGGATCCCACGGCCGTCATCCAGTCGGCCTTGTTCATGTCGGCGTCGGCGTACAGCACCTTGTCGTGCAGTTCCTTCGCGAGCTTCATCTTGACCCGTCCGAAGTAGATCGGCAGCGGGATGGTCAGCGCCATGACGATCATCATGAGCCACCCGAGCCAAATGGGGTTGCCGAAGAGCACGATCGAACCGATGGGTGGGTGCTCCGCGGTGATGAGCCCGGAGAGCGAATCGATGATGAGGAAGGCGCCCATGGCGAAGAGAGCGACCCCGGCGACCAGGTGCGCGACGCCCACGCTCCTGTGGAAGCCGTAGGGATACTTCTCGGTGGGGCGCTTGTTCACGATGCGCACCGCGATCAAGAACGCGATGGGCGGAGCGAGGGAGAGGAGATCCTCGATCCACGCCGCCTTCATCGCCTGCGAGCTGCCCATGACGAGGAAGACGAGGGTGATGGCGACGGCGAGGAAGATCAGCGTGTAACGCTCGAAGCGGATCGCTCTGCGGAGTGCGGAGGCCTGGGCAGGGGGAAGCTCGGTGCGCCCGAAGTGCGTGGTCATGCGGTGGCCCCCTCCGCGAGCAGGAATCGCTCGAGAGCGACGAGGAACGCGTTCTCGCCCATGCGCACGATCATGACGTGCTTCTCGCGAGCTCCTTCGTACTCCTCCTCGGCGTACGGCACCGTGAGCGCACCGTAATCGACCCACGGAGTCTGATCGGTGAAGCCGCCGATGACGACGTCGAGCTCCCCGCGCTCGAGCGCTTTCAGCAGCCGCTCCTCGCCGCCTTCCGTCCACTCCGTCTCGGCGTCGATGCTCTCCGCGAACTCGCGGATCAGTTCGGGCTCGGTTCCCCCGGGCTCCTCGCCCTCCGCGGTCTCGACCCACGGCGGCCTCTCCGAGACGCCCACTCGCAGGGTGCCGCCGGTGACCCGGTCGAGCGTGCCGTCCGGGTCGGTGGGAATCGCCATCGAGCAGCCCGTGAGCAGTGCCACGCAGGTCACCGCGAGAAGACTCCGAAATCGACGCATACCCGACCATAGGAACAGAGCGACGACGATTTCAACTCCCTCCACTTTCACCGCAGACCTCGTACGATGAGCAGATGAGCGATATTCGTCAGAGCACGGCCGCCGTCATCTACAACCCGATCAAGGTCGACGTCGACGTGCTGCGGAAGGAGATCGTCCGGGCCGCCGCCGACGCCGGGTGGAACGAGCCGATCTGGCTGGAGACCACTGCCGAAGATGCCGGCCAGGGCATGGTCGAGGAAGCGAAGCAAGCCGATGTCGATCTCGTGATCGCCGCCGGAGGGGACGGCACCGTGCGGGCGGTGGCCGAGGGGCTCAGAGGATCGCAGATCCCGCTCGCACTGCTCCCGTCAGGCACGGGCAACCTGCTGGCCCGCAATCTCGACCTGACGCTGAACGACATGCCGGGATCCGTCACCGCAGCGTTCACCGGAAAGGATCGGCCGATCGATCTCGGCGTCATCGACATCGAACGCGAAGACGGCACGCGTGAGCGGAACGTGTTCGTCGTCATGGCGGGCATGGGCATCGACGCGAAGATGATCAAGAACACGGACGACGACCTCAAGAAGCGCGCGGGATGGTTGGCTTATCTCGGTGCGATCGTGAAGTCCCTGCGGGATCCGGCCGAGCTGCACCTCCGCTATCGACTCGACGAGGGTCGGACGAAGCGAGCGACCGCGCACACGGTGATCATCGGGAATTGCGGATCTCTTCCCGCCAACATTCTGCTTCTCCCCGAAGCAGTCGTCGACGACGGCCAGTTCGACATCTTGCTGATCCGACCCGGCGGCCTCCTCGGCTGGATCCGTGTCTGGGCGAAGATCGCCTGGGTGAACGGCATCGTCCGCCGCACCAAGTCGGGCCGAGCGCTCGCCGGGGAGCAGAAGGACGACGGCGATCTCAAGTACCGTACCGGGAAGCGCTTCGTTGCGCGGCTCTCGCGCGCGGAGGAGATCGAACTCGACGGCGACGGCTTCGGCAAGGCGGCGGCGTTCAACGCGTGGATCGAGCCGGGCGCGCTCACGGTTCGCGTTCCCGGCGACGACCGCTGAACGCGTGCGCTCTCGTCGTCGCCCCAGGGCGCACTCCGGCGCGGCATCTCCTCGGGCCCGAAGCGTCACGGTCGGCGACCTGACCTTCTCGATCGTCGGTGCAGAGACGCAGGCGCAGGCGCCGGCGACGTCGCGAACCCGCTACGTGCTCATTCACGGCATCGGAACATCGCACCACTACTTCGCTGGGCTGCACCGGGAACTCGCGCGCACCGCTGACACGTGGTCGGTGGACCTCCCCGGGTTCGGCGGTACGCCGAAGCCCGCGGCATCGCCGACCGTGCACGAGATGGCCGCGGCGCTCGGGGTGGTGCTCGATCACTGGGGCGGCCCGCCCTACGTACTGATCGGCCACTCCATGGGAGCGCAGTGGGCGGTGGAACTCGCCCGCGTGCGGCCCGATCTCGTCGCGGCGGTAGTGCTGATCGGCCCGGTCGTGGATCGGGCGCACCGTTCGCTGCGCGCCCAGTTGCTCGCGTTGCTCATCGATGCCTGCAAGGAGCCGCCCCGCGTGAACACGCTGGCGGTCATGGCGTACCTCCGGTGCGGGCCGCGCTATTTCCTCCGTCAGGCGAAGCAGATGAAGCGTTACCGCACCGAAGCGGCCGTGTCGGACCTGCGCGTGCCGATCCTCGTGCTCCGCGGTGCGCGGGATCCGGTCGCCGGTGCTCGATGGGCGCGGGAGCTCCGCGACACCGCGCGCGCGGGCAGCCTCGTCACGGTACCCGGCCGCGCCCACGCCGTGCACGCCACGGCTCCGCGCTCAGTGGCCCGGGCCGTACGCGCCTTCGCGCGCGAGCGCGTCACCGATGGCACGAGCTTCGGCGGCGACGGCCCGCCGCTGGCGCACGCGTGACGAAAGCCCGTACAGTCTGCGTATGACCGACGTGAACGGTGACGGCCGCGCCGAATCGACGAACGAGCGCGCCGACCGCAACTGGAACGAGATCCTGCAGGAGCTGCGGGTGGCGCAGACCGGTACGCAGATCCTCGGCGGGTTTCTGCTCGCGCTCGCGTTTCAGCCGCGGTTTCAGGAGCTCGATCGGTTCCAGCTGACGCTCTACCTGGTGCTCGTCGCTCTGGCGGGCATCGCCGCTGTACTCGGACTCGCGCCCGTGACGCTGCATCGCACGTTCTTCGGGAAGGGGCGCAAGCCCGAGATCGTGCGTCTCGGCGGCCGCCTGCTCTCGGCCGACCTCGTCGTGCTCGCCCTGCTCGCAGCGGGGGTGACGGCCTTGGTCTTCGACGTCGCGGTGGGACGCACCGCTGGCTTCGTGACGCTCGCGATCGGCGTCGTGGTCGTGGTCAGTCTCTGGAGCGTGCTGCCGCGCCTCGTATTCCGGCGCGGCAGCGGCCCGGACCCTCGGGGCCCCGCAGACGACATGTGATGCGTCAGAGCTGATCAGTCGGGGGTATCCACCGTGATGTGGTCGAGGTCGTCGCGCTCGCCGCCCTCGTCCCGGCTGTTGCGATCGGCTTCCTGCTGCGTCTCGAAGGCGTCTGCACCCTCGTCGTCGTCGAGCTCTTCGTCGGATGCCGGGTCCGAGGTCTTCCCGTCCAGCTTCGCATCGCTATTGGGCTTGCCGTTCGTGCTGTCGAGCGGCCCCGGATCGCCGGCGCGCGGCGGATCGGCTGCGTCAGGCCCCGTCTGGCCCACACGATCGGCGGCCTCGGGAACCGAGTGCTCCACGGAGTCGGGCGATTCGGCTGTCGGGTGTGCTGCGTCCTTCGATGTCATGATGTACGACCTCCTTCCCGAGCGACGGTACGCGAGGTCGGCGCCTCGCGGATCGGGGTTGTCGTCGCGGAGCGCTGCTGGTAACGGCGGGCCGAGTCACCGCTACGCGGCGGCGGTCTCCTCAGCGTCGCGAGCCGGTTCCGCGGCGCCGCCCGACGCCCACCGCAGATACGAGACGTAGGGATCATCATCGGGGAGCGCGGTCTCAGTCGGAGCTGATCGACGACGGCCGAGGCCGAAGAGCGCGGCGAGACCGGCGAGCCGCAGCGGATGCTGCTCCCCGGTTCCGGTCCCGGGCTCAGTCGGGGGCGGGATCACGGGGTGCGAGCGGGCGGTCGCCGACAGCGAGACCGCAGTGGCGGCCGCGACGGGGGCGGCTGAGGCTGAGGGTGACGCGGGTCGAGCGCGGAGCGGCTCGGTCACAGTGAGCTCCTTTACGGGCTGATGGGGAAGAGCGAGGAGTCGGTGCGATTCAGATCGGCAGTGGATCGAGGACCGAGGTCGTCGGGCCGATCGGCCGGTGCGTCTGCTCGATCGCCTCCTCGACGAGCGCCCGAGCGCTGCGCCGTGTACGGAGTGCTCGGCGCTGCCGCTCGGCACCGGTGCCGTTCGTGAAGACGTCGTCGATCATCTCCGAGACGCGCTCCAGGTCTCCCGCTGCTGCGAGCGCGGGCGCGATATGCGCGAGCAGGGCCTCCATCGCGACGTCGGGATCGCACGGCTGCCCGAGGATCGGGTTCAGCAGGGGCCCGGAGACCCCGTGCCGGCTCGCCGACCACATGGCGAGACGCAGCACCGAAGTGGGAAGAGGGTCGGGCGAGAAGCCCGCGCGCCACTCATGGGAGGCGATGGTCACCAGGGCCCGGATGATGCCGGCGATCGCAACGGAATGCGCCGCCTCGAGGCAGACGTCGGCGACGCGCACTTCGACGGTCGGGTAGCGCGCGCTGAGGCGGGCATCGAAGTAGATCATGCCGTCGTCGACGAGCACGTCGGTCGCGAGGAGTTCGTCGACCGCGCGGTGGTAGTTCGCGGATGACCCGAAGGTATCGTAGGCGCCGGCCGTCGGCCACCGGCTCCACACCTGATAGCGCTGGCTGGCGTACCCGCTATCGGCGCCGTTCCACATCGGCGAGTTCGCGCTCAGAGCGAGCACGAGCGGCAGCCAGGGACGAATGCGGTCGAGCACCGCCACACCCTCGGCGTCGTCGCACACTCCCACATGCACGTGCAGACCGCACGTCAGCTGTTCGCGCATCATGCCCTGGAAGCGCTCCTCCATCTCGGAGTACCGGCCGGAGACGGTGAGTTGCGTGGTGCCCGCGGTGGCGCTCGTCGCCATGGCGACGGCGCGCAAGCCGAGCTGCTGCGCGGCCGCGTCGGCGAGCGCCCGGCCCGCAGTCACGCTCTGCGCGAGATCGGCCAGCGAGGTGTGCGGGATCGAGATGACCTCCATCTGCTCGCGCTTGCTCTCGCGCTCGAGATGAGTGACGCGGGCCGCTTCCGGCACCAGCGCGGCGACGTCTGCGGAGGCGGCAGCGGCGAGTACGAGTTCGACGGCCGGGGCCGGGCGGCCGGTGCGCGGGTCGACGAGCAGCAACTCCTCTTCGACTCCGACCGTGCGAAGGGCTTCGCGTTCGCGGCTGTGATCCGGTGGGATACGCATGCCATTCTCCTTCTGAACTGCCGCGGCAGGGGATCCCCGCAGCGCGGCTCCTGCATGCATCAGCGTATGAGCGGGCGTCGCTCGGCGATAAGCCCTTGACGAAACGCGGCTCGTAGGGCACTCCCTCGCGCGAGTGCTACGAGGTGCGCAACCACCACGCGATCAGGATCATGGTGACGAGCGCTCCCGACGCGTAGTTGAGCCAGATGAAGCGACGCCACGCGCGGTTGGTGCGGCCGGAGTCATCGTCGGCGACCCGTGCGTACGGCGCGCAGTTCACCAGGTACGGGATGGCGACGACGGCCGCGAGCGAGCCCGGGAACGGCGTGAAGAGCATGAGGGCTCCGGCGAGGGCCCAGAGCGCGAGGGCGAGGCGCACGGTCGGCGCTGCGCCGAGCACGGTCGCGATCGATCCGATGCGGGCCTCGCGATCCGGCACGACGTCCTGCACCGCACCGAAGGCGTGCGCCGCCATGCCCCAGCAGAAGAAGGCGAGCAGGATCAGCCAGAGCTCGGGGGTGAACTGCGCGCCCGCCGCCGTGAGGCCGACGATCGCGGGGCTCACGAAGTGGGTGCTCGACGTCGCGGAGTCGAGGAAGGGGCGCTCCTTGAACCGCAGCACGGGTGCCGAGTAGGCGACGACCGCGAAGGTGCTCACGGCCAGGGCGAGCCACGAGCCCGGCCCTCCCGCGATGGCGAGCACCGCGAGGAACGGGACGTTCGTCAGCACGGCGAGCCAGAGCATCGGGCGATGGTACTTCGGGGCGAGCAGGGCCCCCTCGATGCCGCCCTTCCGCGGGTTGTTGATGTCGGAGGCGTAGTCGAAGACGTCGTTGATGCCGTACATGGCGAGGTTGTACGGGATCAGGTAGTAGAGCGCGCCGACGATGAGCAACCAGTCGACCTCGCGCGTGGTCAGCAGCATCGCCGCCGCGAACGGGTAGGCCGTGTTGATCCAGCTCACCGGCCGCGAGGCGACGAAGGCCTGACGCAGCAGCTGCGCGTTCCAGCCGGAGTGCTCACGCGTGCGCATCGGAAGCGTCCTTTCGCGTCAGCCGGGTCCAGAGCGCCGGTGCGAGGAGCGCGGCGGCGATGGGGTAGCTGAAGTCTTCGACGGGAACGAGGCCGACGGTCGGCCCGAGGGTGTGCCCATGGCCGTACGAGAACAGATCGGCAGCGATCATCAGCGAATCGAAGACGGCGGTGAGGATCGCGAGAACGACGATCGCAATGCCGGTCGCGGCCCACTGGCGCCGTGCCGCCCTTCGCTCGCGCCACGGCGTCAGCGCGAGCGCGGCGAGGAGCGCCGCGGAGAGGAACGGGATGCTGATGAGGAGGTAGGTCATCGATCCTCCGCTCCGGCCCGGCGTCGCTCCGACCGATGCTCGATGATGCGCACCGCGCCCGTGAAGATCACCATGGTGCACAGCACGAGGAAGGCGAGGAATACGGGCTCCTCGATCGGGAGCTCGTGCGCGATGAGGATGCCGGTCATGCCCTCGCTCGCACCCATCTGGAACACACCGGTCAGAATCCCGACGAGATCCCAGGCGAGGAGGAAGAGCACGCCGACGATCGTCACGACGGTCGCCGCGCGCCAGTCGCGCCAGAAGAAGAGCCGAAACCGCGCGTCGAGCAGCAGCATGCACGCACTGGCGCCGAGGAGGCAGACGAGGTAGACGACTCCCATCTCAGCCGCGCTCCGGTGCGCGCGCCGGCTCGGGCGCATGCGTCGGCAGCGGACCCGGGGAGTGGTCGCCGCGAATGCGCTTCAGCACGAGCTCCGCGCTGATGAGGCACATGGGAATGCCGACTCCCGGCGCGGTCGTCGCGCCGGCGTAGTACAGGTTGTCGACCCGCTTCGAGCGGTTCTGCGCCCGGAACATCGCGCTCTGGCGGAGCACGTGCGCCGGTCCCAGCATGCCGCCGCTCCAGGAGTGGTAGTCGTCGACGAAGTCGCGCGGGCCGATGGTCTCGCGCACGACGATGCGCTCGCGCAGGTCGGGAATGCCCGCCCACGTGCTGATCTGGTCGATCGCGGCGTCGGCGACCCGTTCGACGACCGCATCGCCGGCGCCGTCGGAGCCGCCGCGGCCGATTCCGGGATCGGCCGGCACGGGCACGAGCACGAAGAGGTTCTCGTGCCCCTCGGGCGCGACTCCGGGGTCGGTCTCGCTGGGCTTGCACACGTATGACGATGCCGGCGTGGGAATGCGCCGCGGCTCATCGAAGATGTCGCTGAAGTTCCGGTCCCAGTCGCGCGTGAAGTAGAGCGAATGGTGGGGGAGCTGCGGCAGCGCCCCGCGCACGCCGAGCAGCACGAGCACGGCCCCCGGCCCGCTCACCTGCTTCGACCACCACGCATCGGGGTACGTCCGCGCCGCCTCGGGCAGCAGCTGCGTCTCGGTGTGGTGCAGGTCGGCGGTCGACACGACGATGTCAGCCCGAAGCCGGTGCTGCTCGCCGTCGGCGCCCCGCCATCGCACGGCCCGCGCCGTGGACGAGAAGCCCGCACCGCGGTCGGCGCCGTTCGCGCCCGGGCCGGGCGATCCCGCACCGACCTCGATCTCCGTCACGTCGGCGTCCAGCACGATCCGCGCGCCCGCCTGCTCCGCGAGCGCGGCGAGGCGCTCGACGAGCGCGTGGAATCCGCCCATCGGGTACCGCACGCCGTCGTCGAGGTCGAGCGCGCTCATCAGGTGGTACATGGCCGGCGCGTCCTTCGGATTCGTGCCGAGGAACACCGCGGGGTAGCCGAGCACCTGGCGCAGCACGGGGTGGCGGAAGCGCTGCGCGACGAAGGATCGCAGCGAGGTGCCGAGCAGCCGGGCCAGGCGCGGCAGTGCGCGCAGCACGGGCGAGACGCCGAGCGCGCGCAAGCGCGTGAACGGGTTGTAGAGGAAGTACCGCTCCGCCATCACGGTCGTCTCGGCGGCCGAGTCGAGGTAGGCGTCGAATGCCGGCCCGCTCTGCGGCTCGAGGCGCTCGAACACCGCGCGCGCGGCGTCCCTGCCCGCGGGAATGGTGACCGGCTCGGGCAGCGCTCCGCCCGCCTCCGGTTCGCTGAAGACGCGGTAGCCCGGGTCGAGCAGACGCAGATCGAGCTGCTCCTCCGTCGACGTGCCGAGCATCGCGAAGAAATGGTCGAAGACGCCCGGCATGAGGTACCAGGAGGGGCCGGTGTCGAAACGGAAGCCGTCGCGCGACACGGTGCCGGCGCGGCCGCCGACTCGGTTTCCGCGCTCGAGCACGGTCACCGAATGTCCCTCCCGCGCGAGGAGTGCCGCGGTCGCGAGCCCCGCGATGCCGCCGCCGATGATGACGGTCTCGAGGGCGGTGGTGCTGGTTCCGGTGGGGCTTGTGCCGGTGCTGCTCATGGGTGCCTCGCTCATCGTGCTTCGGTCGCGGTGCGGGCGATGGATCGCGCGATGATGACGGACTTCTGCCAATCGGGCACGCGCACCCTGCGAGCGTACAACTCGTCGATCGATGTGCGCGAGATCCGTCGACTGAGCGCCGAGAAGAGGTTCAGCGCGCAGCGCACCGCCGTTCGGGCGTCCTTGGGCAGCAGCGGGAGCACCGCACGGGCGTCGGCGAGTTCCGCCTCGATGCGGCGCACCCAGTCGATGCGGTCGGCGTCCGTGAGACGCTCCTGCGTTGCGAGGTAGCTGCGCCCGAGGCGCGCGGTGTCATCGGCGAGATCGCGGAGGAAGTTGACGTTCTGGAACGCGGCTCCCAGGCTGCGGGCGCCCCGCTCCAGGCGATGCTGCTGGAGGGCGTCGAGGGAGCGGTGACGGGTGAAGATGCGCAGGCACATGAGTCCCACGACTTCGGCCGAACCGTAGACGTAGACGCCGTGCTGCTCGGCATCGAACCCGCGCAGCCTCCCGTCGTTCGCACCTGCGTCGGCGTCAGGGTCGGGGCCGGCGCCGTCGTCGCTCGGCGCCGGAAGATCCGCGCGCATCGAAGCGAAGAAGGGAGTGACGAGCGAGGCGTCGATGCCCGCGGCGCGCGCCGTCTGCGCGAAGGCGTGCACGATGAGGTCGCTCGAATACCCCGAGGTGATCGCGCGAGCCACCTCGGCTTCGAGGCGCTGCAGGGCCGCCGCCTGCTCGTCTCGCGTGAGCCCGGCGCCCTCGGTAACGCCGTCCACCAGTTCGTCGGCGACACGGACCAGCGCGTAGACGTTGCGCACGTGCGAGCGGTGCCGCCTCCCGAGCAGTCGGGTCGCAGCGCCGAACGACGTCGAGTAGCTGCGGATCACGACGGCGGAGGCGCGCGTCGCCGACCGCGAATACCGGTCGAGCGGGGAGCGGGCCCTCACGAGCGCCGCCCATCGAGGCGCTCGGCGAGCGCCGCGAGCGTGCGCCGTGCGGCGTCCGGGAGTCCGGAGGCGGGATCCGCCAGCGTCTCGTGCAGCGCGCGCATCTGATCGTCGATCAAGCCGTGCACGAACGCCTCCGCCCCGCAGTCGCGCAGGATGCTCCGCATGCGCTCGCCCTCCGCGTTCGTGAGCGAACCCGTGCCGAAGGACGGCTCGATCTCAGGCCAGGCGCTGGTCATCCGAGCCGCCGAGATGACGGCGGTCTCCTTGCCCTCGCGCAGATCCGAGAATGCGTCCTTGCCGTGCGCGGCGGGGTCTCCGAACGTCGAGAGCACGTCGTCCTGCAGCTGGAAGGCGAGGCCGAGGTGCGCCCCCGCCGTTGCGAGTGCGGCATCGGTCGCAGGGGAGTCTGCGCCGGCGAGGATCGCGGCAGCGCGCAGCGGCAGCTCGAACGTGTACGTCGCGGTTTTGAGTCGGCACATCTCGAGCACGGTCGCAGTGTCGGCCACCACGGTGCCGTCTTCGAGCCCGATGTCGAGCTGCTCCCCGACCACGGACTCGGTGATCGCGTGCGAGAGGAGGTCGAGGAGGCGCGTTCGCACAGCGTGCTCGGCATCGATGCGTGCGAAGATCTGGTGCACCTCGGCGAGCAGGAGATCGCCCATCAGAATGCCGCAGCTGCGCGCCCAGTGCAGTCGCTGCGGAGACGGGGGCGACGACTCGGACTGCTCGTCATGCGCCAGCAGGCCGACGAGGTTCAGGGCTCCCCGGCGGGTCAAGTCGCCGTCGAACACGTCGTCGTGCAGCAGGAACGAGGCGTGCAGCAGCTCGATGGCAGCGGCGATCTCGATCGCCGCCGATGGAACGGCGCTCTCCGTCAGCGCTCCGAACACGTCGAGCATCAGGCGCGGCCGGATGCGCTTGCCTCCCGCGACGCGCTCGCCGCAGATCTTCCAGAGCTGCGCGAACGCAGGGTGGTACGCCTCCGCTTCGCGCGTTCGTCGCGTGAAGACGTCGGTGATCGCGAGGGTCACCCGGGCGGTCTCGTCTGGAGGGGCAGCGGTGCCGGGCACCGGGCGCCTTTCTCGCAACTCGTTCACGCTGCCCCCGCTCATCATGTAGAAATCTTGATTACTCACCCAGAAAGTGATCAACTTCAGGATAATATTCTGCTGTGACGAAAAACAAGCGAAGCGAGGAGACCGACGTGTCGCCGTCGCTCGCCGACCCCGCGGCGCTGTACCGCCTCGATCACTCCGACCCGAGCTCGGAGCTCATCGACCGCGCCGGGCTCGAAGACGAGGACCTGCAGCAGATCGCACGGCTCATGGAGGCGCTGAGAGCGTTGCGCGAGGCCGAGGAGCGTCTCTCGGAGGCGTCGCTGAAGTACATGCGGTTGAGCAGCGTCGATATGCGCGCTCTGCACTTTCTCATCGTCGCGGGCAACACCGATGTGCTGCCGACGCCGGGCGCGATCGCCGCCCATCTCGGAATCTCGAGCGCTTCGACGACGAAGCTGCTCGACCGTCTGGAGCGCGGCGGGCACATCTCACGTGAGCGGCACCCCGAAGATCGGCGGGCGCTCGTGATCCGCATCACCCCGGATACCCACGAGGCTGCGAAACGCACGGTCGGTCAGCAGCAGGCGAACCGCTTCAACGCGGCCGCGCGTCTCGCGCCGCATGAGCGGGACGTCGTCGAGCGCTTCCTCAGGGACATGACCGCCGAGATCGATGTCAGCGGAATCGCCTGGGCCGAGGCGGCCGAGCACGACACTGCGGAGGGCGCCGCATCCGAATGATGCGACGCCCTCCGCAGCGATCATGCCGGGCCGAAACCCGTCCGCTCAGTGCTCGCCGAGGGCGACGGCGAACTCGTTCGGCGTGTGGTCGAGCTCGACGGTCGCGGTGATCTCGCCGGTGGTCAGATCGACTGCGTGCACGGAGTTCGCCGCGGGCTCCGTCACGTAGGCGATGTCGCCCCCGGTGCCGGCGATCGCGGGGTGCGCGTCCTGCCACTCGGTCGGGCCCTCCCAGGCGTCGATCACGGGGAACTCGTCGACCAGCTCGCCGGTCTCCGGATCCAGCACGTGGATGGAACCGTCGGTCGAGAGGATGTACGCGAGATCATCCGGCCCGCGAGTGACGTCGCGGAAGGTGTAGCGCACGTTCTCGGGCAGGTCGACGACGTTCAGTTCTTCGGTCGCGGTGTTGATGAGCGCGACCGAACCGAGCAGGTAGCCCTCGGCGTCGGGGTCGGACTTGTAATCGCCGACCACGATCGGGCTCGTCTCCGAGACGAAGGCGTTGCCCATGCGGCCGTACTCGTCCGGAGCCTCGAGCTTCGTGAATGCGCCATCGGTGTAGAGCAGTGCGCCGTTCTCGCAGCCGAAGACGACGGCCTCGTCGGCCGCGGTGCCCTCGCCGTGGATGCCCGGGCACTGGTCGCTCGAGGCGACCTCGTCCCAGTGGTCGTCGTGCGCGTGCAGGGCGACTGCGCCCGAGCGCGACGTCTCGTCGCCGACGGTGGTCACGAGCGTGCCGTCCTCGAGCTGGATCGAGACACCGTGGTGCGCGTTCTTGGAGGTGTGCGTGATCGCTTCGGGGAGCTCGCCCTCGACGTGCGCCAGGTCGTGAGTGTCGAAGATGGTGGTCTCGCTGGCTCCGTCGTCGTAGAGCACCGTCTTGCCGGCGTGTCGCACGACGTGTCCCGGGGCTGAGGAGGGGACGACGAGGTCGGTCAGGGCGGGCTCCGCGGTATCGAGCAGCTGGAAGCCCTGCGACGTCGAGACGAAGACGTGCCGGCCATCGCCGGCGGCGTTCAACCGCGTGAACTCTTCGCTTTCGAGCTCCTCGACGAGTTCGAGGGTCTCGCCGTCGAGCACGGCGATGCCGCCCTCGTACGAGACGGCGACGCGCTGATCGCCTTCGTGCGCATGCTCTTCGCTCGAGGAGTTCGCGGGCGACTCGTCGGCCGCCGCATCGTTCGCCGCGTTCGAGGAGCACCCGGTCGCGAGCAGCGCGATCCCGAGCAGCGCTGCCGGCGCGCCGTATCGGAGGTGTCGTCGGGTCATGGTGTTGTCCTGCTTTCTTTCGGTGGGTATTACTGCGTCAATCCCGCTGAGATGCGCTCGGTGTTCGCGCGCATCATCTCGAGGTAGGTCTCTGCGCCCTCGCCCGGTTCCGTCAACGACTCGGTGAAGAGCTCTTCGACGTTCACGTCGATGTCGGCCTCGCTCGCCAGCACCTGCACCAGTCGGTCGGGCTGCGACGACTCCGCGAAGATCGTGGAGACGCCCGCCTCCGTGATCGCGTCGCTGAGCCCCTGCAGATCGGCGGCGCTCGGAGCGGCGAGCGTGGTGCCGCCGGGAATCGCCGCGCCGATGACGCGGAAGTCGTATCGGTCGGCGAGGTATCCGAACACGTGGTGATTCGTCACGAGCGCCCTCCGCTCCGCCGGGATCGCCTCGAAGGCCTCCGTCATCTCCGCGTCGAGCGCCTCGAGCTCGCCCCGGTACGACTCGGCGTGCTCCGCGAGCTGATCCGCGTCGACGCCGTCGATCTCGGACGCTCGTTGCACGACCGCATCGACGACGTCGAGCATGGTGGCCGGGTCGGTCCAGAAGTGCGGGTCGGGGTTGCCCTCGGCGTCGCCGCTCGCGTAGGGCAGCGCCTCGACGACGTCACCCGCCACGAGCACCGGCGCTCCGGCATCGGCGGCCCGATCGAGGTGCTGCTGCAGCCCCTCCTCGAGCCCGAGCCCGTTCGACACGATCAGGTCGGCGTCGCCGAGCATCGCAGCCTCCTGGGCCGAGATCTCGAACGAGTGCGGGTCGGCGTTCGGGCGCATGAGGGTGGTGACCTCCGCCTCATCGCCGACGACCTCCCCGACGACATCGCCGAGGATGTTCGTGGTGACGACGATCTGCGGTCGATCCGCGTCGCCCGCCTCTCCCGGCGACGAGCAGCCGGCCAGTGCGAGCGACGCCACTGCGAGCGCCGCGATGACCATGGAGCGCCGCGCGGTCATCGTCCGGTCTCCGCGAAGAAGTCGGCCGCGACCGCGGGCTCCAGCGTGCGGGCGACTCGGGCGCCATCGGCGTAGTCGATCTCGTGAACGACGCCCGTGGCGGGGTCGTTCACGTAGGCGCGCTGCGCATCGACGGTGAGCGACACCTGTGCGTTGCGGTCGGCATCGGTGACGAGCGGGTCGGTCGCAGCGATCTCAGCTCCGCTCGCGTTGAGGACTCGCACGGAGCCGTCGGTCGCCAACGTCACGATGTGCTCCGATTCATCGTCCACTGCGGCCGCGGCGGCGGGGCGCTCGGGCATCGCGATCCAGCTCCACGACTCCTCGCGAGTGTCGAGCAGCCAGACCCCGCTCCCGTCTCCGAGGCCCGCGACGGTCGGGCGGCCCTTGCGAGCGGAGAACTCGGTCGCCGCAGGTGCGGCATCGGCGGGGTACGCCACCTTCGTCAGCTCGGTGCTGCCCTCTTCAGCGGTTGCGAGGACGGCGCCGTCGGCGCATCCGACGACCAGCGCGAGCCGCGTGGTGATCGTGCCCGACGCGTCGACGCACTCGATGGCGTCGATCTCGGATCCCTCGGCGTCGACGGCGCGCAGCCGCTCGATGTCACCGTTCGCATTCGCCTCGGTGACCAGGGCGCCCGTGCCGAGCGGGGCGATCAGCCCGTCGTGCGGTGCGACGTCGAGCCGCATCGTCTCGTTGATCTCGCCCTTCGACAGGGCGGCGTTGTCGAGCAGCACGGCTTCACCCGATTCGGGGAAGAAGACGCCGGTGCCGCCCGCCGTCGCGAGCATGCCGGTGGCGACCGTCGCGACCCCTGAGCCCTCGACGGTGCCCGGCATGGCCGGATCAGCGCGGTAGTAGTGGAAGTGGTCGACGTGATCCCACGTCCATTTTCCGCTGTCGACGATATCGACGCCGCGATCGTCTGCGACGAACGCGTAGCGCCCGTCCGATGTCACCGCCTCGGGTGCGCGAACGTCGTCGAGATCGGTCTCGGTGCCGTCGAGCAGATCGAGGAGCGACACGGATCCGCCGGCGTCGATCGAGACCAGGTGCAGCGGCGGCTCGGGGGCCTCGACGGCGCCTTCGACCTCGCCGTGGCCGGCGCCGGTGTCGTCGGAGGATTCGGCGGACGTCTCGGTGTCACCGGAAGCGGGCGCATCGGAGGGTGAGGCGCTGCAGCCGGCGAGCAGGAGACCCAGGGCGGTGGCGCAGGCCAGAGCGGCCGTGCGGGATGGGCGGAGGGAGAGCGGAGACATCGTGCCTTTCACGAGAGAGGAGTGGTGCGGGGAAGTGCGGTGGATCGAGGAGTCGGAGTGCGGGCCACGGGCGATGCGTCGCCCGCGGCGGAGGGGGAGGCGCTCGTTGCGTGTCGAGCGCGACGGAGGCCGGTCGCGATGCGCATGAGCAGCCCCGAGAGCGCTGCCAGGGCGATGGCGCTGCCGGCGATCGAGGCGCCCGCGGCGGTGCCGAAATGCCATGAGGCGAGCAACCCGATGAGCACCGCGCACGCGCCGACGGCGGTGGCGAGCACCATGCGGGTCGCGATGCTGCGCGTCCAGGGCGTCGCCGCCACGGCCGGAGCGAGCAGGAGCCCGACGACCAGCAGCGATCCGACCGCCTGGTACGAGCTGACGACCGCCAGGGTGACCAGGCCGACGAGCACGATCTGAGCGAGCTGCGGTCGCAGGCCGAGCGTTGCGGCGATGCGCTGGTCGAAGGCTGCTGCGACGAAGCGGCGGTGGAAGCCTGCGGCGACCCCGACCGTCACGACCGCTGCGCCGGCGAGGAGCCAGAGGTCTGCGGTGGTGATGGCGAGGATGTCGCCGAACAGCATGGCGGTCGCGTCGGTGGCGAAACTGCGGGAGTGCGACACGATGATGACGCCCAACGAGAGCATGGCGACGAACAGCAGGCCGATGCTCGTGTCGTACGAGAGACGACCGCGACGCTGGACCCAGCCGATCAGCACGCTCATCGCGATCGCGCTCACCGCCGCTCCGAACGTCGTGGGCAGCCCGATCACCGTGGCGAGGGCGACGCCTGGCAACATGCCGTGCCCCAGCGCCTCGCCGAGAAAGGCCATGCCGCGAATGACGACCCAGGTCCCCACGACGCCGCAGACGAGCGCCACCAGGGCGCCCCCGATGAGAGCGCGCAGCACGAAGTCGGCGGTGAAGGGTTCGAAGATCAGGAGCACTCGACCATCCTATTTATAAGCGAGAATCATTATCAAAATCAGTTAGACTGGCGGCATGTCCCTCCTGCCTGAGGCCCGCGAATCCCGCGCGGCCGCTTCGCGCCCTGCCCTCCACGCCACCGATCTCCACTTCGCATTCGACGGCGTGCCCGTGCTCAAAGGAGTTGACATCGCCCTCGAATCGGGCGTCGTCACGGCGATTGCGGGCCCCAACGGGGCGGGTAAATCCACGCTGCTCGAGGTGATAGCCGGCGTTCGGGTGCCCTCGCAGGGACGGGTCGCGCGATCCGGATCGATCGCACTCGTCGTGCAGCGCATCGCCGCCCCCGACGCCCTGCCCGTCACCGTGCGAGAAGTGGTGACGATGGGCACATGGGAGCGCAGGCGGACGAGCCGGGCCGATGCGCGGCGACGAGTGACGGATGCGCTCGAACGCGTCGCCCTCGACGAGCTGGCGGATCGTCCGTTCACGGCGCTCTCCGGGGGTCAGCGGCAGCGAGTGCTGCTCGCCCAGGGCATCGCGCGGCAGGCGCAGATCTTCCTGCTCGATGAACCGGCCTCCGGGCTCGACTCCGAGAGCCGTGAGCGCACGCAGGCGATTCTCGCCGAAGAAGCCGCACGCGGGGCGGCTGTCGCGTGCGTGACCCACGACGACGCCGCGATCGCGATCGCCGACCGCGTCGTGCGGCTCGACGGCGGAGTGCGCGTGGCATGAGCGCAGCACTGCGCACAGCCGGAGCGCAGAGCGCGGCCTAGACTGGTCGGTACGCTGCGTTGCGCGCGCAGGGGTGGACCGAGGAAGGGTGGTTGCCGCTCAGATGATCACCGAACCCGTAGCCGAGATCGATCTCGACGCGATCGCATCGAATATCCGCGTGCTCTCCGCGCTCGCGCCGACCGCCGAACTCATGGCGGTCGTGAAGGCCGACGGGTACGGGCACGGTGCCGTGCAGGTGGCGCACGCCGCGGTGGCCGCGGGAGCCGGATCGCTCGGAGTGGCCACCATCCCCGAAGCGCTGGCGCTCCGGGACGGGGGCGTGCGGGCGCCGATTCTGGCCTGGTTGTCGACGAGCGGCTACGCCGATGCGATCGCGCGCGATGTGCGCCTCGGCGTCAACTCGCAGCGTCAACTCGTGGCGATCGCGGCCGCGGCTCGCGAGGTCGGGCGGCCGGTCGAGGTGCACGTGAAAGTCGACACCGGGCTCAGCCGCAACGGCGTCAGGGAGTCGGAGCTGCCGGACGTGCTGCGGCAGCTCGGGCAGCTGCGGGCGGAGGGCGCGGTGCGGGTGCACGGGCTCTTCAGCCACCTGTCGCACGCCGATGTTCCCGAGCATCCGCAGAACAGCGTGCAACTGGAACGGCTTCTGTCAGCCCGCGCGGCGTTCGACCGGCACGGGATCCCGGTCGAGCAGATGCATCTGGGCAACTCGGGCACCGCTCTCGCGAGGCCCGACCTGCACCTGGACGCTCTGCGCCCGGGCCTCGCGATGTACGGCTACACGCCGTTCGAAGCGCCCGACTCGTCGCTGACGCCGGTCATGACCCTGAAGGCGCCGCTCGCGCTCATGAAGCGGGTGCACGCCGGCGACGGGGTGTCGTACGGGCACACCTGGATCGCGGAGCGCGACACCACGCTGGGCCTCGTGCCGCTCGGCTACGCGGACGGCGTGCCGCGCATCATGTCGGGCAGGTTCGAGGTGGCGATCGGCGATCGGCGCTTCCCGAGCGTCGGTCGCGTCTGCATGGATCAGTTCGTCGTCGATCTGGGCCCCGACGCATCGGGGGTCGCCGAGGGCGATGAGGTGGTGCTCTTCGGCCCCGCGCAGGGGTGGCGCCCGAACGCGCGCGAGTGGGCGAACGCTGCGGGCACGATCCCGTGGGAGATCCTCACCAGCATCGGCTCGCGGGTGCCGCGCAGCTACGTTCGCACGGCCTGACCCCCGCCGCGCCACCCCTCCGTCCCTCCCTCTCCCTCCCTCTCCCCATCCCCCTTTTTGCGAGCGGGGTCACTTTGGGAGCGTGTCACTCCTCGTTTACGACGCGACACCCTCCCGAAGTGACCCCGCTCGCAGGATGGGTGGGGCGGGTGGGGCAGCGCGGGCCGGGCGGGGCGGGGCGGGTGGGCAGCGCGAAGCGGGCGCAGCGTGGTAGACAGGGAGCACCCGCGCCCGCGACCGATGGAGGAGCACCATGGCAGAGCACGCACCGTTCACCGCGCACAACGGATTCGTCCTTCCCCCGATCGGCCTCGGCACATATCGCCTGAACGGTGATGCGGGAGCCGAGGCGGTCGCCGAAGCGGTGCGCGCGGGGTACCGGCTGCTCGACACGGCCGTCAACTACGAGAACGAGGGGTCGGTCGGGCGCGGCGTGCGGCTCGCGGGTGACGCCGGCGAGGGCGTCATCGTGACGTCGAAGCTCCCGGGGAGGCACCACGAGGCGCCCGCGAACCGAACGAGCATCGAGGAGAGCCGCTCCCGGATCGGCGTGGATGCGATCGGTCTCCATCTGATCCACTGGCCCAATCCATCGCAGGGGCAGTACGTCGACGCTTGGCAGGGACTCGTCGATGCGCGTGAGCGCGGTGTCGTCGAACAGATCGGCGTCTCGAACTTCCTCCTCGATCACCTCGAGCGCATCGAGGGCGAAACGGGCGTGCGCCCGGTCGTGAATCAGCTCGAGGTGCACCCGTACTTCCCTCAGGTGGAAGCCGTCGAAGCGCATCGCGAGCTCGGCATCATCACGGAGGCGTGGAGCCCGATCGGCCGCGCGGGGGCGATTCTCGAGGAGCCGGTGATTCGCGAGCTGGCGCAGTCGCACGAGTGCACGCCCGTGCAGGTCGTGCTGGCCTGGCACGTCGCCCGCGGTGTCGTATCGATCCCTCGCTCTCAGCAACTGGAGCGACAGCGGCAGAATCTCGCCGCCGCAGATGTGCAGCTCGACGACGCCGAGGTGGAGGCCATCACCGCACTCGGCCGCCCCGATGGTCGGCTGTTCGGGGCGGATCCCAGAACGCACGAGGAGCTGTAACCCGACGTCGGGCTGTCGGGCGCTGCCCGGGGTCGGCGGTCAGCGGGCCACTGTCGAGGCGGGCGCGTTCGCCGGGGCAGTCGCGTCGCCGACGATGTCATCCGCGCGCACCGCGATCCACTCGATGAGCGGAAGCATGCGCTCCATGAGTTCGCGCCCGCGTTCGGTGAGGCAGTACTCGACGTGCGGCGGCACGGTCGGCAGCGATTCCCGGTGCACGATGCCGTCCGAGACGAGCTGACGCAGCGTCGAGGCGAGCATCTTCTCGCTGATCCCCTCGACCTCGCGTCGCAATTCTCCCCACCGGTGAGTGCCGTCGGACAGGGTGCAGAGCACCAGCACGCCCCATCGGCTCATGACGTGGTCGAGCACGACACGCGTGGAGCACGCCGGCGAGAAGGCGCCGGTTTCGCGAAGTTCCGCATAACTTACCATTTGGAGAGTACCTTACCGGAAAGTGGGTACCTGCGGAAGGGAATGTAGACGGCGCTCCGACCGCTGGACTGCGTGAACCCCCGTCGAAAGGAACTCACCATGACCATCCTCGTGACCGCCGCAAGCGGAGCCCTCGGGCACCTCGTGATCGATGCCCTGCTCGCCCGAGGCGTCGCGCCCTCCGAAATCGTCGCGGGAGCGCGCACCCCCGCCAAGGCCGACGACATCGCGGAGCGGGGCGTCACAATCGTCCCGCTCGATTACGACGACGCCGCGTCGGTGGAGGCAGCGTTCGTCGGTGTCGACCGCGTACTGCTCATCTCCGGAAGCGAAGTCGGGAAGCGCGCTGCGCAGCACCAGGCCGTCATAGATGCGGCCGTGCGCGCTGGCGTGAAGCAGATCGCCTACACGAGCCTGGCGAATGTCGAGCGGAGTTCGCTGGTGCTCGCGCCCGAGCATCTCGCGACCGAGCGCGCCATCGCGGAGTCGGGCCTGCCCGCGACGATTCTCCGAAATGACTGGTACGCCGAGAACTACGCTGCGAACCTCGATCAGGCCGCGGCCACGGGCGTGCTGCTCTCGGCGACGCGCGGCGGACGCGTCTCCGCTGCGGCACGCGCCGACTATGCCGAGGCCGCTGCTGTCGCGCTGATCGGCGACGCGCACATCGGCGAGGTGTACGAGCTCGCGGGGGATCCCCTCACCTATGACGAGATCGCTGCGGCGATGGGGCGGGCGCTGGGGCGCGACGTCGAGCATCGCGACGTATCCGCGGCGGATCTGCGGGCCGCGCTCGAGAGCGCCGGCCTCGACGCGGGCACCATCGATTTCCTCACCGGTCTCGATGAGGGCATCGCGGCAGGCGATCTGGACCTCGAGGACCCGACGCTCGCCGCGCTGATCGGGCGGCCGACGACTCCGCTGGTCGAGGTGCTCCGCGCCGCCCGCGGCTCGGAGCCCGCGAGCTGAGCGACGCTCGTCGAGCGTCACCCCGAAACGCAGAATGGGCCGCGCACGAGATGTCGTGCGCGGCCCGTTCTGCGAGACGAACTCAGACGGCGATCTTCTCGCCGGCGAGGATCTTCTCGACCTCTTCGTAGGCATCCGCTTCGGAGATGCCACGTGCGAGGGCGAACTCGGTGACCAGGATGCCGCTCGCGCGCTGGTACATGGCCTTCTCGCCCGTCGAGAGCTTCGCGCCCTGGCTCCGGCGCCACAGGTCTCGCACGACCTCGCCGACGCGGTGCACGCTGCCGGAAGCGAGCTTCTCGCCGTTCGCCTTGAAGCGGCGCGACCAATTGCCGGGCTCCTCGGTGAACTCCTCCTGCAGAATCTGGATGAGCGACTCGATGCCGTCGCGGTCGATGAGTTCGCGAACTCCGATTTCGCTCAGCTGGTCTGCCGGGATCTGAATGGAGAGTTCGTTGAGCAGCGGCTGCAGAGTGAGCCACGTGCGCTCCACGCCGCCGATCTTCTTCACCTCGATCGCAGTGATCGTAACCGCACCGTGATGCGGGTACACGAGGGTGTGTCCCACGACGTGAGACTGCTGCATAGTGATCTCCTCAGGCAATGTCGTGTGCGGACGCATGGGCTGGATGCCTCACGGTCTCGACGAGCGCGAGGGGAGCGAACGCTGCGAAACGCGGCCCGACTGCGCCCCCGAACTTGCGCTTCCTACTAATTTTACCCGATTCGGTCGGATTTTTCCAATCGCAGGCAGTATGATGCCCCGCCTCCGGTTGCTTGCAGCGCGCGGGAGAAAGCTCAGTTCAGCGCGATGATGCCGATGTTGAGGGTGGTGGCGAAGCCGAGCCAGAGCAGGTAGGGCACCATGATCCAGCTGGCGATCCTCGACCACTTCGCTGCGGACACGGCGAGCGCGATCACGACGAGGATCAGCGCGATGATGATGACGGCGGCGATCCACCAGGCGGCCGCTCCGAACACCGGGTATCCCGCGAAGAATACGGGCGTCCACAGCGAGTTCAGCACCATCTGCACGACGAAGAGCATCAATGCGGAGTGAGCGGCGTTCGGCCCGCCCATGCGAAACCCTGAGCGCCAGATCAGAAATCCGGCCAGGGCGATCAACGCGTACAGCACGGTCCATACTGGGCCGAAGACGGCGTTCGGCGGGTCCCAGGGGACCTTCTCGGCGTTCGCGTACCAGCCGTCCACGTTGCCCGACGAGGCGAGCGACCCTCCGAATGCGACCGCTGCGACGATGAGGAGGAAGGCGATGGCGACGATGACCTGGCGCAGCGTCGTCGGCCCTTTCGCCCGAGCGATAACGTCTTCATCTACGTGCGTGGGCATGTTCGCTGCGCTCCTCCCATTGGCCTTCCGGCTCGTTTCATCAGCCGCATCTCACTCTGCCTACCGGGAAACCTGGGCGCCAGGGGGTTGCGATCGCCGTCGGTGCACGCGCGCCGCCCACGAGAAAGGTCCGGCGCCGACGCGTCGCACGATCGTGTGCGCGACGCGTCGGCGCCGGACCTTCTCCTGGCTCCGAGCCCTACTGGCCCGAAATGTTGTCTCGAGCCTCTCCGGCTCGCGACTGCACGTCATCCTTCGCCGAGGCGGCCTCGTCCTTGACGTGCTCCACGGCTTCCGTCGCGGTCGACTTGACCGCTTCGGCGGCCTCCGCAGCGGGGTCCTGCAGGTTCGACGCCACCGACTTCGCGGCGGCGGTCGCCTCGTCGACGAGCGGCTGCGCGCCCTCGCGGAGTGACTGCGACACCTCCTTCTCCTTCTCGGTGCTCGGGATCAGCGATGCCGCGACCAGCCCGACGCCGAACGCGATCAATCCGACGGCGAGCGGGTTGCCCTCGGCCTTGGCCTTCACGGTGTGCGCGGCATCGTGGGCCGCGTCACCCGCCCGCTCCGCCGCGTCCGAGGCCGACCCGCTCGCGTCGTCGGCGGCGCCCATCACGCGATCCTTGAACGAGCCGAACTTCGACCGGACTTTGTCCTTCTGACGGTCGACGATCTTGCCGGGCGTGACCTTGTCGACCAGTGCGTCGGTATCCGCCCCGAGGGAACGGCGGGTGCGCTCGATGTCGGCGCGAATGGCATCAGGTGAATCGTTCATCGGTTCTCCTCATTTCGTTTGAGTGTGGGAATGAATTCCTGAAGGGTCTCCATCGTCTGCGGAGCGCCCTTCACCTTCTTCAGCTGCGCCTTGCCGATCACGAACAGCACGGCGGCGATCACAGCCCAGATGACGGCGACGATGAGCCCCGACCAGCCGCCGCCGACGAGCGTCGCCAGCGCGGCCCAGAGGGCGATCGAGAGGAAGAGCACGACCATGCTGCCGGCGTAGGCCGCGCCGCCGAGCATCCCCGCACCGCGCCCGGTGTTCTTCGCCGACTCGCGCAGTTCGGCCTTCGCGAGCGCGAGCTCCTGGCGCATCAGCGTCGAGAGGTCGCCGGTCACCTCGCTGAGCAGGTCACCGAGCGATTCGTTGGCTGCGCGTTCTTCAGAGGGGGTTGGATCGGCCATCTGCGCCTCCTCCCGTGATGTCGCCGTGGCGGGAACCGCCCTGAACACCCGGGGTCGAGGCCGGGGCGCCAGGGGCCGTACCCGGGGCGCCGGGGCCTCCGCCGGGAAGGGGCGATTCAGGGGCGACCGGTGCGGGCGGTCTCGGATGGCCAGACGCCGGAGCGACCGGCGCCGGAGGGGCCGCGGGGGTCGAGGCGGGAGCCGCGGGCGTCGAGACCGGAGCCGCGGGCCGCGAAACGGGGGCGGCGGGGCTCGTGCCCGGCGTCGACGTGCCGGCGACGGGGCGCACCGCAGATGCACCGGTGCTCGACGAGCCCGAGCCCGATGATCCCGTTCCGCTCGACTGCTGCTCGTGCGCGCTCGAAGCGAGCGCCCGGGTGAGTCGGCCGGCGACCACGCCGGCAACCGCGGCAATGCCGATGAACGCTCCAGGTCGGCGGCGCGCGAACGCCTTCACCTCGTCGAGCACCTCACGCGGCTCGTGACCTTCGAGCCAGTCGCCGATCCGCGCGACCTTCTGCGATGTCTGCCGCACGAGGTCGGGCGCGACGCCGCCGCCCGATGCGCTCGAGGCCATCGCATCGAGGTCGTCCCCGGCGCGCTGGAGGCCGGTCGCGAGGCGCGACTGCTGCTTGGACGCCTCGTCGCTCAGTTCACGGGTCGTCTGGGCGACGAGCTCATGGAACTGCATCGACGCCTCTTCGACGACGTGACCGGCTTCGTCCTTGGCCGTGTGGGCGACATTGCCGGCGCCCTCCTGCACGGTGTGGGCGAGTTCGCCGGCCTCCTCCTTCGCGGTGTCGACCGTGCCGGACGATGGGGTGCGATTCGGATTCGCGTTTCCGCTCCCGAGGAGCTCATTCTCATGGGACATGTTCTCTCCTTCCACGCCGGATCGTTGCCGGTGTGACACCGTTTGTAGTCGAAGGCGTTCGAGAGGTAACGGGCCTTGCACGGTCGGCGATCATGTGCCATCCGCGCGGATGAAGAGTGCTGAGTCAGACGCTCCGGTCGACGGGGATCAGTGCGACGGAGATGTCGCCTCCCGACACCTCGGCGAGCATCATGGTGCATCGAGGCTGCCGACGCCGATCCGTCGGCGAGCCGGGGTTCAGCAGGCGCATGCCGCAGGGTGTCGTGGAATCCCACGGGATGTGCGAGTGCCCGAAGACGAGCACGTCGGTGCCGGGGAAGCCGACGTCGGCCCGACGCTCGCGCCCCGCCGCGGCGCCGGTTTCGTGCACGACCGCGATGTCGAGCTGTTCGACGCGCACGCGCGCAATCTCGGGAAGCCGAACGCGCAGCTCGGGCCCGTCGTTGTTGCCCCATACCCCGACGAGTTCGCGCGACGCGGATTCGAGCAGGTCGAGCGTATCCGTGTCGACCCAGTCTCCCGCGTGAATCACGAGGTCGACCTCGGACGCCGCCGCGAGCACCGCCGACGGCATCCGCTTCGCCCGCTTCGGGAGGTGCGTGTCGGATACGAGGAGCAGACGGGTGGCCATGCCCCACTCATATCGCGGCACACGTGCACGACGCAAGGCACTGCCGCGATCCTTCGCCGCATTTCACCATTGCTCCATGCAGTCCTGGATCGCGACCACCGTGGCAGTCACCCGTGGCGCGCGCGATTGAGTCGTACGCTCCGATCGGCGACGGTCGCACCGTCGCGCTGGTCGGTACGAACGGGCGCATCGACTGGCTTCCGCTGCCGAACCTGACGAACGTTCCGGTATTCGCCCATCTGCTCGATGAGCGCACCGGAGGGTACTTCGAGCTCGCCCCCGACCTCCCGGAGTCGGAGTACCGCACGCAGCGCCGCTACGTGCCGAATACCAATGTGCTCGAGACGACCTTCATCACCGAGGAGGGATCTGTGCGCGTGACCGACGCGCTGGTCTCGGGCATTGCGGGCCGACTGCCCTGGGCTGAGCTCGCGAGGCGCGTCGAGGGCCTCGACGGCCGAGTGCCGATGCGCTGGGCCGTGCACCCGGGTACATCGCTGCAGACCGCGGCCCCGTGGATCGAGCGCACCTCGCACGGGCATGTGGTGCGCAGCGGCGCGACCGCGTTCACCGTGATCGGTCTGGAGCACGGCCCGTCGGATCCCGACGTCGACGGCGAACGGGGGCCGGAGCTCGAGGGACGCTTCGAGGCCCGAGCAGGATCGCGGCACCTCGTCGCGCTCGCCGCCACGCACGACGAGCCCCTGCACTTCCCGAACCCGGAGAAGGTCGATGTCGGGATCGACCGTACGATCGACAACTGGCGCCACTGGTCGCACGAGTTCTCGTACGAGGGCCCCTACTCCGAGCTGATGCAGCGCAACGCGCTCGCGCTCAAGCTGCTCATCTACAGCCCGACGGGCGCGATCGCGGCGGCGGCGACCACCTCCCTTCCCGAGAACCCGGAGGGCGGGAAGAACTGGGACTACCGCCTCGCCTGGGTGCGAGACCTCGCCTACACCGCGCACGCGCTCGTGCGCTTCGGGCTCCGGGAGGAGACGCAGGCCGCACTCTCCTGGATGCTGCAGACGATCCGGAAGCTCGGCCCTGAGCTGCACGTGATGTACACGCTCGACGGCGAGCTCGTGCCCGAACCGCAGCGACATCACGTGCCCGGGTGGCGCGGCATCGGCCCGGTCGTCTCGGGCAACCCCGCGACGCAGCAACTGCAGCTCGGCGTATACGGCGACCTCATCGCGATCTGCCGCACCTACGTCGATGCCGGGAACGTGCTCGACGTCGCCACTGCCCGCATGCTCGCGGGAGTCGCCGATCGCACCTGCGATCTCTGGCGCAACCCCGACTCCGGCATGTGGGAGCTGGGCACGGACCGCCACTACGTCTCGTCGAAGATGGGGTGCTGGAAAGCGCTCGACGACGCGGCCGCGCTCACCGAGGCCGGTTCGATTCCGGGCTCCGCTCACCGTTGGCGGGCCGAGCGCGATCGGATTCGCGAGTGGATCGACGAGCACGGCTGGTCGGAGGAGCGCCGCTCGTACCTGTTCTACGCCGGCGGCGAGGAGCTCGACGCCTCGGTGCTGCTGCACGCACCGACCGGCTTCGACCGCGGCGAGCGCATGTCCGCGACGATCGATGCCGTGACCGCCGAGCTCGGAACGGGCCCGCTGCTGTATCGCTACAGCGGCGCCGAGCGCGAAGAGCACACGTTCGTGGCGTGCGCCTTCTGGCGCGTCGAGGCGCTCGCGTGCGTCGGGCGTCACGAGGAGGCGCTCGAGCTGATGGACGCGCTGGTCGACTGCGCGAACGACGTCGGCATCTACGCCGAGATGATCGACGCCGATACCGGGTCCGCGTGGGGCAACACCCCGCAAGCGCTCAGTCACCTCGCGTTTCTCGGCGCCGCGATGACGATTCACGACGTCGTGCCCCCAGAACTGCTCGAAGGCCGCTGACGGCTCCGAGCGCCAGACCCACCCAGGAAAACGAGTGAAAGGAAACACCATGTCACGTGACCAGTACACCTTCGTCAACCCTGCCGAACTCTATGCGGACATCAAGCCGCAGAAGCAGCACATGCCCGAACCCGGCCTCGATGCGGACCTCACGCCGAAGGCCGATCTGGGAGAGGAGAGCTATCGGGGGAGCGGGCGTCTCAAGGGACGCAAGGCGCTCATCACCGGCGGCGACTCGGGCATCGGGGCGGCGACCGCCATCGCCTTCGCACGCGAGGGCGCGGACGTCGCGATCTCCTATCTCCCCGAGGAGGAGACGGACGCGCAGCGCGTCGCGGGCATTCTGCGCGACGCCGGCGTGACGGTCGCGACCCTGCCGGGCGATCTGCGCGATGCCGGCTACTGCCGCTCGCTGGTCTCCGATGCGGTTTCGCAACTCGGAGGCCTCGATATCCTCGTCAACAACGGTGGGAAGCAGGTCTACCAGGAGGCCCTCACCGACCTCACCGATGAGCAGTTCGACGACACGTTCAAGACGAACGTGTACGCGATGTTCTGGATCACCAAGGCGGCACTGCCGCACCTGGCTCCGGGGTCGGCCATCATCAACACCACGTCGATCCAGGCGTACTCGCCGGCGGCGATCCTCGTCGACTACGCCTCGACGAAGGCGACGATCAACGCGTTCACCAAGGGGCTTGCGGCTCAGCTGGCGCCGAAGGGCATCCGCGTGAACGCCGTCGCTCCGGGGCCGATCTGGACGCCTCTGCAGCCGAGCGATGGTCAGCCGCAGGAGAAGATCGAGGAGTTCGGCGCCGAGACCCCGCTGGGCCGTATGGGTCAGCCGGCCGAACTCGCCCCCGCCTACGTCTTCCTGGCGTCCGCCGAGTCGAGCTACGTCGCAGGCGAGACGCTCAACGTCAACGGCGGCATGCCCACGCCGTGACGATGACGCGCAACGTGCGGATGTTCCGGTCGTCACCCGGCATTCTCGTCGAGAGCATTTGGTGGGATGCGCGAACGGAAGAGGTGGTGTGGGTCGACATCGTCGCGGGCCTGCTGCACCGCGGGCGACTCGACGGAGCGGCGGACGGCAGCGAGGATCGCGTGATCCGGCTGCCACCGCCGCTATCGGCCGTGCAGCCGGCGGCGGGCCCTGGCCCCGAGGGCGGATACGTTGTCGCACTGGAGGACTCCGTAGCGCTGCTCGACGCCGACGGCGAGCTCGTGCGGGAGGTGGCGCGATTGCGCCACCGCCGCTCCGGCATGCGCCTGAACGAGGGGAAGGTGGACCCGTTCGGGCGGTTCGTGGTCGGGGGCCTGAGCGTGATCGGCGATACCCCGGATGCGGATCTCTGGTCGGTCTCGGCTGATGGGGACGTGACGGTGCTGCGCGGCGGGTTCGGCATCACCAACGGCATCGAGTGGTCCGACGACGGCCGCACCATGTACGTGACCGATACGTCGACCTCGACGATCTACCGCGGTTCGTACGGCCCGGGCGGCCTGCTCGGCGAACTCGAGCCCTTCGTCACAGGGCGCCCGAGCGACGGACTCGCGCTCGCGGAGGACGGGACGTTCTGGAACGGCCTGTACGGTGAGGGCGTCGTCGCCCGCTGGTCTCCGAACGGAGATCTGCTCGAAGAAGTGGCGATCCCCGTGCCGAACGTGACGTCGGTGGCGTTCGCAGGGCCTGACCTCGAGGTCGTGCTCGTCGGCACGGCCCGCGAGAATCTCACGGAGGAGCAGCTTCGGGCGGCTCCGGATTCGGGTGCGATCTACATCTTCGACGGCGGAGTTCGCGGTCGGCCGGTCCACGCGTTCGGAACGACGACGAACACGGGGCGACCCGATACGGAGTGATTCGGTCGCCGGCGCCTTGTCAGGGGCGGTCGAAGCCCTCGAGTTCGAAGTCCCAGCCGGTGGCCTGCATCTCCTCGTCGAGGAGCGGGCCACCGGTGATCGGCTGCGGATAGCTCGGGTGCGTTCGGAGTTCGTCCGCCTGCTGCGAGAAATCGGGCTGCTCGTCGCCGGCCCACGGTGCAGGCAGCGAAAGCACATCGTTTCCGACCCCGATGACGAGATCGGCGGTGCCGACGTGGTCGTGATCCTCCGTGACGATGGGGATCCTCACCGCCTCCGCACGTCCGTTCTTGGCGACGGCGGCGGTGAGTTTGACCAGCGCCTCAGCGACATCGTCAGTGGTGGTGACGGTTTCTCCGGCGTAGGTGATCGTTCTCATGCTGCAACACTCGCACGCAAAACCGCGGAGCATCAGGCGCTTGTGCTTTTCGGGGAGTGCCGGGTATACGCGGGGCAGCGTGCGCATCCTCCACCGCCTTAGCGCCCGCCCCTCGGCCTCGGAGGAGGATCGAGGAAGAGCCTGCCCGAATCTGCCCGAGTGTGCCATGCTGCTTGCATGGGTTTTCTCATTCACGGCGGAAATGATTACGAGTTCGAGGATCGCGTGCTCACGCACCTCAAGACCGTCATCGGCCAGAAACTTCTGAAGCAGGAGAGCTTCTTCCTCAGCTGGACCCGCACGCCCGAGCAGGGCAGCGGCCGGGTGTCGGTGTGGCTCTCGCCGTATGTAACCGTGGCGTTCCGTTTCTCGGGGAGCAAGCGCCCGGAACTCAACGTGACGTGGCTCAGAGCGTTGAACGCGCTGTCGAACACCCCCCGCGGGTTGATCGTGATCAGCGAGGAAGAGGCCGAGGCTTACGCGAAGAAGAACCCCGACCTGGTCTGACGGCGTCGTCAGCAAGCGGGTGGGTTCATGTTCGCAGAGTTGCCGTGGACCGTCCTCGCATGCGCCGCATACGCGGCGAATGTCGGCATCGGCACCGCGAGCCTGCGAGGCCGCCGCGTTCCCAGAGCGTGGCACGGACGCGTCTTCTTCGTGGCCCTCGGGCTCACAGCGGTCGCGGCGCTGACGTCGTTTCCCGGCCAGCCCGCCCGGGGAGCGGCACTCATCGTCGCACTGGTGCCGCTCGCCTCACTGCCGTTCTTCGGAAGACCGGTGCGGCGCAGCCCCAGCACGCACATCATCATCGGGCTGGTGGCGGCGCCGTGCTTCGCGATCGCGCTGCTGCTCTGGGCGGCTGCGGTGTTCTGACGCTGCCCGGCGTCGGGTTCTGACGCTGCCGCGTATCGAGTTCTGCAGGAGTGAGAGGAAGGCGAGCATGGAGTTTCGCGACGTGCTGTTCAATCGGAGAACGACGAACGGGCCGTTCCTGCCGGATCCCGTTTCCGAGGAGCATCAGCGGTTGCTCATCGCCGCCGCTGCTTCCGCGCCATCGCAGTTCAACAGTCAGCCGTGGCGCTTCGTGGTGATCGAGGATCGCGACACGATCGACACGATAGCGCGCGTGAGCGGCGAATCCATGACCGCGGTCATCGGCGAGGGGTCGTTCTTCACGCGCTACAAGCGGCACTTCAGGTTCAGTGCGGAGGAGATGGCGGAGCATCGCTCCGGCATGTACTTCGACAAGCTGCCGGCTCCCCTCCGCCCGTTCACCCGCGCCGTGTTCACGGCCTCCGGGCTCGCGATGATGCGCATGCTCAGAGTCCCTCAGACGCTCGGCGAGGAGAATCGGAAGCTCGTCGCCGGGTCTCCGCTGATCTTCGGCGTCATGCTCGACCGAGAGGAGCGGGCGGCTCACCCGCTCGCCGACTTCTACTGCCAGTTCAGCATGGGCGCCGCGGTAGAGAACATCTGGTTGACGACCGTCGAACTCGGGATGGGCATTCAGTTCATCTCGTTCCCGATGGAGGCGCCGAAGCAGTGGGAACGCCTGTCGAAGCTGCTCGACGTGCCGGATCACCTGGAACTGATGGCGCTCTACCGTCTCGGGTACGTGCCGAAGGACCAGCAGCGGCCGAAGATCGATTGGTCGAGCCGGGAACGCCGCCCGCCCTCGCAGTTCGTGTACCGCGAGACGTGCCGCACGCCGCAGCAGGGCTGGGACGACGCGACCGTCTGATGCGCGCGACGAAGAACCGTTCGAGGCGCGTGATCGGCGTCGTCGGAGCCTCGGTGTTGGGAGTGCTCGTCCTCGCGATCGGGGCGTTCGTGTTCTGGGCGAACCTCACCTACGCGGCGCTGCCGGAGCCGCTCACCGAGGTCGCTCGCGACGACCGCGTCTCGGTGGCCGAGCGCGACGGCGCGATCGTCATGACGCCGACGAGCGGCGCCGGCGAGAGCGGCCTCGTCTTCTTCGCGGGAGCGAAGGTCGAGCCCGAGGCGTACGAGGCTACGTTCCGGGAGACCGTGGCGCAGGGGCGGACGGTGGTCATCGTGCAGTCCTTCCTGAACCTGCCATTGCTGGAGACGCGTCCGCTCAGCGACTTCACCGGCCTCGCCCCCGAGGTCGATACGTGGGCGGTCGGGGGCCACAGCATGGGGGGCGTGCAGGCGTGGCGATTCGCCGCCTCCGACCCGAAGACGGTGCAGGCGCTCGTGCTGTTCGCCTCGTACTGCGCGGACGACGCCCTCGCCCACCGCGACGACCTCGATGTGCTGTCGCTCTCGGCGGCGAACGACGGCCTGGCGACGCCGGAGAAGATCGAGGTGTCGCGCGCCGATCTTCCCGATGACACGGTGTTCGAGGCGATCGAGGGCGCGGTGCACGCGCAGTTCGGCGCCTACGGCGAGCAGCCGGGTGACGGAACGCCGACCATCTCTGACGATCGAGCGCGGGCGGAGATCAGTGCAGCGCTCGAGAGTTTCTTCGGCCTCGCTGCGGAGGAGGGAGGCGTTCGTGGTCGATGATGGCGGGGGCGCGCAGATCCTGACGGTCGGCCACTCGACTCACCCCATCGAGGAGTTCATCGAGCTGCTCGGCGAGGCAGGGGTGACTCGCATCGTCGACATCCGCAAGCTGCCGGGCTCTCGCAGATTCCCGCAGTTCGACGCCGATGCACTCGCCGATTCCCTGCGCGGCGCGGGCATCGCGTACGAACGGGAGGAGCGTCTCGGAGGGCTTCGGAAGTCGACGGCCGAGGTCGATCCCGGGGTGAATGCGTTCTGGCGCAACGCGAGCTTCCACCGGTACGCAGACTACGCGACGACAGGTGAGTTCCACTCCGGTCTGCAGCGACTGCTTCAGCTCACGAGCACTGACGGGCTCTCGGCACTCATGTGCGCCGAGGCCGTGTGGTGGCGCTGCCATCGGAGAATCGTCGCCGACCATCTCATCGCCCATGGCGTGGAGGTCGGGCATCTGATGCCGGACGGCCGCTGCTCGCGCGCCGAGCTGACCGCCGGCGCTCGGATCGGCGCGGGCGCGACCGTGCGCTACCCCGCCGATTGATACACGTCGGGAATGCCGTCGTCGTCGGCGTCGACGGCCTCGCGCTGCGCGATGCGACGATATCGACGATTGCGCGAGCCGAGGAGCAGCGAGGCGAGAATGGCGGCGACGACTGACGCGCTGAGAATGGCGACCTTCGCGATGTCGTGCTCCTGCGTTCCTGGAGCGAACGTGAGCTCGGCGATGAGCAGCGATACGGTGAAGCCGATTCCGGCGAGCAGGCCGACGCCGACCATGTCGATCCATCGCAGTTCAGGATCCAGCCTGGCGCGCAGCACTTTCGTCATCACCCACGTCGACGTGAGGATTCCGATCGGCTTGCCCACCACCAGCGCGATCACGATCGCGAACGTGAGCGGGTGGGTGAACGCGTCGCGCAGCCCGTCGACGCCTCCGATCGGAACGCCGGCCGCGAAGAACGCGAACACCGGGACGGCGAACCCGGCGGAGATCGGTCGGAAGCGGTGCTCGAACTCCTCAGCGAGCCCCGGGGTTCCGAGAGCCTCGTCCCGCACTTCTCTCCGATGCAGAACAGGGATCGCGAAGCCGAGGAGTACGCCGGCGATCGTCGCGTGGATACCCGACGCGTGCATCAGGGCCCACGCGACGATGCCGACCGGCAGCAGGATGCACCACGCCGCAGCGGCGTGACGGCTGAAGAACACGCGGAACCGTTGTGCGACCACGGCGTACACCGCGATGACCGCAATGGCCAGCACCAGCGGGACGACCTCGATGTGGTCGGTGTAGAAAAGCGCGATGATGCTGATCGCGAGCAGGTCGTCGACCACCGCGAGGGTGAGCAGGAAGATGCGCAGGGCGGGCGGCAGGTGGGAGCCGATGATCGCGAGCACCGCGACGGCGAAGGCGATGTCCGTCGCGGTCGGGATCGCCCAGCCATGGTGCAGCTCGGGTCGCTGCGACGCGATCGCCGTGTAGATCAGCGCGGGTACGAGCACGCCGCCGGCGGCGGCGGTGATCGGAACGATCGCGGAGCGGAAGTTCCGCAGATCCCCCTCGACGAATTCGCGTTTGAGCTCCAGCCCGACGAGGAAGAAGAAGATCGCGAGCAGGCCGTCGGCGGCCCACGTGCCGAGGCTCAGCTCGAGGTGCCAGGGCTCGTACCCGATCTCGAAATCGCGCAGGGCGACGTAGGCGTCGGACCAGGGGGAGTTCGCCCAGATGATCGCTACGGCCGCGGCGATGACGAGCAGGATGCCCCCGACCGTCTCCTTGCGGAGCAGCGTCGTGATGCGGCCGGCTTCGCGGTAGCTCCCGTATTCGGGGAAGGTCGGCTCGTGCTTCGGGCTTGGATGCGACATGATGAGACTCCATCCTATGCCGCCGTCGGCACGGCAGCGGCGATCCCCGTTCCGCTCGAGAGA
This sequence comes from Leucobacter sp. USCH14, assembly GCF_037619215.1. NCBI lineage: Bacteria > Bacillati > Actinomycetota > Actinomycetes > Micrococcales > Microbacteriaceae > Leucobacter > Leucobacter sp. USCH14. Next base: position 56,174 of record NZ_JAQPZP010000011.1, on the reverse strand, counting down.
CGAGGCCGCATGTCCATCTCCACCGCATCGTACTCCCGCGTTGCGCTCATCACGGGTGCCGGAAGCGACAGCGGGATCGGCTTCGCAGCTGCGCGTGCGCTCGGGGAGGCGGGGTACCGTTTGGGCATCGCAGCCACCTCCGCCCGCATCGAGGAGCGGGCGGCCGAGCTGCGCGACACGGGGTGCGAAGTGGTATCGGTCGTCGCGGATCTCACCGATTCCGCCGAGGCGGATCGCGCGGTCGGCGAGGTGCTCGCGGCGTACGGGCGGCTCGATGTGCTCGTGAACAACGCGGGCATGACCTCGGTGAGCGACCCGGAGCAACCGGCGGGCATCGGCGACATTTCGAACACGCAGTGGGACTCCGCCCTGCGGCGCAATCTCGACACGATGCTCTTCGTCACCCGCGCAGCGACTTCAGCCCTGATACGCAGTGGATCGGGGCGCATCGTCAATGTCGCCTCGCTCTCCGGGCCGGTCACCGCGTATCCGGGCGACATCGCCTATCACGCAGCGAAGGCGGGAGCGGTCGGACTCACGCGAGCAGCCGCGATGGATCTCGCTGCGCACGGGGTGACTGCCAACGCAGTGGCCCCCGGATGGATCGCGACGGGTTCGTCCACTCCGCACGAGATCCGCATGGGCGACGCGACTCCAGTCGGCCGGTCGGGGCGGCCCGAGGAGGTCGCGAGCGCGATCGCGTGGCTCGCGGGGAAGGATGCGTCGTACGTGACCGGTCAGGTCATCATCGTCGACGGCGGGAATTCGATCATGGAGGATCGGGGAGCGGCGATTCGCGAGTGACGGTGCCGGGCCTCGTTCTCGATCGATGCGCATGTGCTTATATGTGCGTATGACTGAAGACCTCGAAGCCGCAGCGGAGCTGTTCAAGGCGCTGTCGTCGGCGTCCCGCCTGCGTCTGCTGACGATCCTCGCGGAAGCCCCGTCGACGGTGGGCAGGCTCGCGGAGGCGAGCTCCCTCTCCCAGCCGCTGGTGTCGCAGCACCTGCGAACGCTGCGCGCGGCAGGCCTCGTCTCGGTGCACCGGGAGGGGCGCGAGGCGCGGTACGAGATCGCCGACCTGCACGTCGCTCACATCGTCGCCGACGCCGTGAAGCACGCGCTCGAGCCCAGTTAAGAACGGTTCTCATTTGGCTGCACGTATTGCAATTTGTTTATATGTGTGGTCGACTGGTGTTGTTCGCGCCGCGGGCGATTGAAGAAGACACGATGAGATGAGCCGAGAGGGGCACCATGAGCGCCACCGACAACCACGCCGAGCACACCGTCGCCGAGCACGAGCACGGCACCGATTGCGGTCACGAGATCGTGCAGCACGGGGATCACGTCGACTACGTGCACGACGGGCACAAGCACGCAGCGCACGACGATCACTACGACGAGCACTAGGAGCGGCGCTGTCGCGCCGATGACGCACTGAGGGCCAGCGGATTCCGCTGGCCCTCAGTGCGTGAACGCGCATGATTCTCCTGCTCGGCGGAATCACGCGCCGCTCCAGGAAACGTTCAGTAGTGCGCGGGCGGGTCGCTTCCGGGGAAGGAATCCTCGCCCCATTCGTCCGCCACAGCGTCGGCGTGCTCGTGCGACACCTTGTCCGAGCCGGGGTTCTCCGCGATATCGTCGTGCGTCTCGGCGTTCTCGGTGACGTCCTGCGCCTCTTCGTCCCCGGGCAGTTGATCGTCGCCCACGTGATCAGCCATCAGTGCTCCTTCCTGTTCACACCTCGCGACGATGGATCCGCCGCGCAGTACCTCCATCGTCCGAGCGTCCCGGCCGCCGCGCAAGCCCCTGGCATCGCGAGTGCTCGATGTGCCTAGCCTCGCCGCGTCAGATCCACCCCTGCTGCCAGGCATGCTCGGCGGCGTCGTGCCGGTTGCTCATCCCGAGCTTCGTCATCGCGGCGGACAGGTAGTTGCGCACGGTGCCCGGAGAGAGGAACAGGGCGTGCGCGATCTCGCGCACGTTCGAATGCTCGCGCGAAGCGCGGAGGACGTCGAGTTCGCGATCGGTCAGCGGGCACTGCTCCGCGGTGAGTGCGGCCGCCGCGATCTCCGGGTCCACGTAGCGCCTTCCGGCTGCGACGTCGCGGACGACCTGCGCGAGTTCGCCCGCCGGCGTTGATTTCGGGACGAATCCGGCGACCTTCGCGGCGAGCGCACGACGCAGCACGCCAGGGCGCGCATGTCTGGTCACGATGATGACGCGCGCGTCGGGAGCGCCGTCGGCGATGAGCTTCGCGGCCTCGATGCCATCGGTGCCCGGCATCTCGAGATCGAGCAGACAGACGTCGGGTTGCAACTCGATGGCGAGCGCCGCCGCTGCGGCGCCATCGTCCGCGCCGGTGACGACATCGATGTCGGGCTCCAGTTCGAGGAGGGCTTCGAGAGCGCTGCGGATGAGCTGCTCGTCGTCGGCGATCAGGAGCCGGATCGTGCCGGTCATCGGGCCTCTCCATCTGGAATCCACGCGCTCAGTTCGAAGCGGTCAGGGCCGAGAGCTGCGTCCCGTCCGGCGGAGAGCGTGCCGTCCACGGCTGCGAGGCGGTCGCGCAATCCCGCGAGGCCGGATCCCTCGTTCGCGTTCGCCGTGTCTCCCGCGCCGTCGTTCGTCACCGTGAGTGCGAATCCCTCGCGGGACCGCGCGAGCACGATGGTCGCCCGGGCCGCGGTGCTGTGCCGCAGAATGTTCGTCGTCGCCTCCCGCACGGCGAAGGCGAGCACCTGCCGGGATGCCGGGTCGGCTGGAATGGCAGTGATCTCGAGCGCGCATTCGGCGCCCGCGAGCGTCAGCACCTCGCGGGCGTTCTCGAGTTCGTCGGAGAGGTCGACGTGGCGGAGTCCCGCGACGAGCGAGCGCGTCTCCTCCATCGCGTGCTTCGCGGTCAGGCGTATTTCGGCGAGTTGCGCGGCCGTGCGCTCGGCGTCGGCGCCGAGGGTGCGCTCCGCGAGTTCCGCCTGCAGTGCGATGACCTGCAGGTGATGCCCCTGGATGTCGTGGAGGTCGGCGGCGAAACGCAGCCGCTCCTGGGTGACGGCGAGTGTGGCCGCGAGAGCGCGTGCCTCATCGAGCCGACGGATGATCCGCCACAACCACAGGCTTGTGAAGAGCATGAACGGGAGCAGGGCCCCGTAGACGAGTACGAGCCAATCGGGGATCTCGATGGAGCGCTGGAGGGTCGCCGACCCCCGCGCAAGGTGGGAGAGCACGGGGAGTGCGGTCAGAATCAGCGTCAGGCCGGTGACTCCCCATCGGCGCGCTCCGGGGAGCACCGCGGCGAACAGCACGCCTGAGAACCAGATCTGCGCCGCCCCGTAGATCGAGAGTTCGGGCGAGGCGAAGGCGAGCGCCCACGAAGCAACTGCGGGAACGAACAGTGCGATGCTCCAGCCGAGCGGGGGCGTCGCGGCCGACTCGTCATCGCGCAGGAACCAGCAGTAGCGAATCCTGACTGCTGCGGCGAGCAGACCCGTCAGCAGCAGTGCGAGTACGAGCGGGCTTCGGGTCCTCGAGAACACGGCCAGGAAGTCGAGCGCGATGATCGCGTCGATGACGACGAACAGGAACACGATCGAGCCGAGCGTGTAGTTCCACGTCGCGGTGACACCGGCCGCTGGGGCCCGGTGAGTGTCGGCAGCATTCATAGCGCTGACCAGCCTACGAGGACCGGGGCGGGTGCGGCGGCAATGGGCGGTTCGTGTGACAGATGTCATGTCCGAGACGTGCAGATGCGCACGCCGTGAGGTGACGCGCGCGCACTACTGCACCGAAACGTCGCGGGGAACGATTGAGGTACTGCGCAAGCCGGGGCGCGTCTCGCCCCGGTGCAGCATGAATTCCCCTCGACACGAAAGGTCTCCATGATCACCACTCTCCAGGACTTCGCCGCTTCCCTCCCCGAACTGCTGCAGTGGCTCGGAGTGCTGATCATCGCCGCGATTCCCTTCGTCGAGTCGTATTTCGGCTCGGCGATCGGGGTGATCGTCGGAATTCATCCGGTCGTGGCCATCGCGGCCGCGGTCGTCGGAAACGTGATCTCGATGCTGATCTTCGTGCTCACCGCGCACGGCGTCCGTGCGAGTGCGACGAAGGGGAAGGCGGCGAAGCCGCTGAGCCCTCGCCGCGAGAAGCTGAAGCAGCGCTTCGACCGCTATGGAGTGCCGGGCGTCAGCCTGCTGGGGCAGCTGTTCCTGCCGAGCCAGATCACGTCTGCGGCGATGGTGTCGTTCGGTGCGCCGAAGAACCAGGTGATCCTCTGGCAGGTGATCTCGATCATCATCTGGGGCGTCGTGTTCGGTGTGCTCGCGGCCCTCGGCGTGGCCGTCGTCAGCTGACCATCAGGGCCCCGCGGGGATTCGCGCGATGAGCGCGGCGGCGCGGAGGTCATCGCCCCGCTCTCGCTATCGGCTCAGGCAGATGGTCCCAGCAGCAGGGCGACGGCGCCCCAGCCGTTGACGATGATGTGCACGACGATGATGGCGATGAGGTTGCGGTAGCGCCACCACATGATGCCGACGAAGAGCCCGAAGGATCCCTGCGCAACGATGACGCGGGCGATATCGAGCACGACCTCGCCGCTGCCGTGCGAGCCGAGGTGCATGAGCGCGAAGAGCAGCGCGGTGAGCGCGATGCCCGGCCACGCGCCGAGCGCGGCCTCGAGCCTCGTCTGAAGCCACCGACGGTAGAACAGCTCCTCCCCGACGCCGGCGGTCAGGGCGGTCAGCAGGGCGGCGACCGCGAAGTAGACGGGATCGATGTCCATCGCGGGCAGCGCGGGGTTCCAGGGTGCGACTTGCGACAGCACCGTCCACACCACGATCACGAGTGCCGGCGCCCACCACCTCCACGGTCCCGATGCTCGGTCGATGCGCACGCCCTTGGTTACCGCCACGACGACCGCAGCCGCGACGGTGATCACCAGGAACTTCATCAGGAGGTACTCGGGGGAGCCGCCGAGGTCGAGGGCGAGGACGAGTGCGGGGAAGAGCGCGGCGATCGCCACGAGCGCCCAGATCGACGATGCGAGACGAGCGGGTGACGTGCCGATCGCCGGTTGCGGCGCCGCCCGTGCCGGGAGCACGAGCGTAAGCAGGATGCCCACGGCGGCGGGCAGCAGCGTCACCCACCATGGAATCGCAGGGGCTCCCGGATCCCGTGATACGGGAGCCCCGTTCGGAAAAGCGATGAGTACGGTCACGAGCGACATCGCCCCGAGCGCCCCGCACGCGAGAAGAATCGCCCTGCCGAGACGATGGTGAGTGCGCATGCGTCCATCGTGCCAGGCCGGAGTCGCCGACATGCGGAAACGACAGAACCCCGCCGCATCTGCGACGGGGTTCTGAACAACTGGTGCGCCCCAAGGGATTCGAACCCCTGACCTTCTGATCCGTAGTCAGATGCTCTATCCAGCTGAGCTAGGGGCGCCCGTTGGTTTCCCAACTCGAAAGAGACTACACGAGACGTCGAGAAAACGAAAATCGGGCCGCAGGTGCGCCGGGACGCCGCGCGTGTCGCAGGCTCGCGGTAGCCTGGTTCGCGTGTCACTGAGCCCAGAACTCGCCCGCGCGGAAGCACTGATCCGCGAGATCGCCAACTATCCGTCGCCGGGCGTCCTGTTCCGCGACATCACGCCGTTGCTCGGCGATGCTGCCGCGCTGCGCGCGACCGTCGATGCTCTGATCGAGCCGTTCATCGGATCCTTCGACGTCGTGGCAGGGCTCGAAGCGCGCGGGTTTCTGCTGGCGAGCGCCGCCGCGTACGCCAGCGGCACCGCGCTGATGCCGGTTCGCAAGGCCGGCAAGCTGCCGCGGCCGGCGGCGAGCGTCGGCTACGAACTCGAGTACGGCACCGCGGAGGTGGAAGCTCACGACGACTTCGCGCCCGGCACTCGCGTGCTGCTCATCGACGATGTGCTCGCGACGGGGGGCACGCTCGCCGCCGCCCACGAGCTCATCGAGCGGCTCGGGTACGTCGCCTCCGGCACGTCGGTCCTCTTCGAGATCGAGGGTCTCGGCGGGCGCGAGACCGTCGGGGACGCCGCCCTGCACACGGTCTTCCGCAGCTGACGCTCATGCCCATGAGTCGACGAAATCGCGCAGCGTGAGCAGCCACCCAGCATGAGCCGGGCACCGAAGCGCAGCAGCGGGAGACTCCCGTCGCCGGATTTCTTCGATCTTGCGGGGAGCGACCCCGAAGTTCTCAGGTCCGGTAGGATCCCCGATCCGCAGCCCGGGCACACGCCGCTGTTCCGCTGGCTCGCTCGCGTGCTGCAGCTCGTCGAGACGCGCTTGCGGGCGCGCGGCGACACCACCATGCGGAATGCGATCCGCTACTTCTGGGCGCTCGTGGCTCTCGTGGGAGTGTTCCTCCTGGTCGGGCCGGTCATCAATGAGCCCCTCGACTTCGATGACGTCATCGCGTCGGCGGAGATCGACGACGTCGACTGGATCGCGCGCGACGCAGAGATCGATTACGTCGTCGACCGGGAGGCGGGCGGTGGATTCGTCGCGACGGTGAGCGAGCGCTTCGACGCGGATTTCCGCAACGGGCCGGAAGCGAGCGTGGCGCGCACGATCCTGAGCGAGTATCACGGGCACGACGTGCGGTTCGAGCTCACCAGCGGCACGATCGACGGCGCTGAGGCCGAGATCGACGTGCGACGCGCTCCGACCACCACCGAGGTGCGACTGGCTCGCGTCGACGGGGAGCCCCTGTCGGGCACGCAGGAGATCGCACTCACATACGAACTGCACGACCTCGTCACGTCCGACGTCGACGACGCGACCGATCGGGCCGTCGACAGTTTCGACTGGCCGCTCTTCGCCCCGACATGGCCGCAGGCCACGAAGGGCATCGACGTGTCGCTGACCCTGGCTCCCGAGGTCGACGACGCGCTCGTGCGGTCGCCTCAGGCGTACGTGGGATGGCTGCTGATCAGCGGCACCGAATGGCTGAGCCCAGAAGGGGAGAGCGCGGATGGGGTGCGATACGCGTTCTCGAACGACGACGCGCTTCCGCCGAACGCCGATCTCTACGTGAGTGCGTCGTTCGAGCCGGGCACCTTCACGCAACCCGAGACCACCGCCCTCTTCTGGGTGCAGACCTACGGTCCGCTGCTGCCGATGGTGCTGCTCGGCGTGCTCACGCTCTTCGCCTTCGCGGCGAGGCGCGTGGTGTGGGCGGATAGCGCAGGAGAGCCCTGGTACCTTCCTCGCAGTGAACCGCCCGATCAGATGCCGCCCGCGCTCGCCGCTGAGCTCATGGGCAAGCGGCGACACGTCGAACTGATCGGTGCACTCGAGCACCCGCCACGACGGTCACCGGCTCGTCGAGAGGCCTGGTTGCGGCGCCTCGCGCGAGCCGCGCGTCGGGCGGGAACCGCGGGCAATACGCCCACGGTGCTGCGGAAGACTCGTTCGTGGGGAGCGAGCGATGCCGCCGTGCAGGCAGGCCTTCGCTGGGCGCCCGACAGCTATGTGCGCGACTTCTTCACGGTGGCGCCGATTGCGATCATGCTGCTGCAGTGGGGCCTACTGCGCCAGCTCTCGCACCAGGTGATTCTCGCGGTCGTCTGGTGGCCCGCCGTTTTCGTGCTCGTCTCGACGGCGCTGGCGATCCTCTCGAACATCGCAGTGTCGCGGCCTCGCCCGCTCACACGCGCCGGAGCGCTTGCGATGCAGCAGCTCAAGGGCATCGACGTGTGGGCGAGGGGCACGCGACTGCTCGACCGCGGGCCGCTCGACGATCCGCTCCTGCCGTACGCGCTGCTCTTCGAACGCCCCCGCCGCGCGGGCCGCAAGGTGATGGAGCACGCGGCCGTGGAGGCCGGCGACCGCGGCGTTTCGCGCGGATGGCGCACCGAGCACTTCGTGAGCGTGCCCGCGCTGCTCGCCCTGACTGCGGCAGCCGCCGTGCTCGCGGGATCGATCGTCACCGTGTCCACGCAACCCGCCCCGTACGGCACCGACACGGAGTACATCACCTGGTCGAACGACCTTCCGGGCTCGTTCTACAGCGAGGTCTCCGGCTTCGACATCGAAGCCGAGCTGCGGCGCGGCGCCGACGGAGCGGCGCAACTGGAGGTCGTCGAGCGGCTCGACGTGATCTTCGACGATTCGTCGTCGCACGTGCCGCAATTCGCGAAGGAGTGGCCGAACGAGCGCCTCGGTCAATCGCTCGGGTTCGAGCTCCAGTCGGTCACGATCGACGGGGATCCGGCACCGTACACGGAGCTGCCGCAGCAGGGCACGCGCAGTACGGCGATGCTCACGCAGTTCTCCGAGGTGCTCTCGGGCGAGCACGAGATTGCGATCGCCTATTCCCTGAACAGTGCTGCGGTCGATGCCCCGGGCATGCTCGATGCCGGGCAGCAGGTGCGCTGGGCGGCCTGGCTGTCGCACTGGGAGGACGAATACTACGCGGAGCCCGGCGACTACTTCGGTGCGAAGCTCCCCGTGCGCCCGCTTCGGGTGCAGCTCACGATCGCCCCCGACCTCGTCGACGAGCTGACCGACGCGGGCTGGATCGACTCCGACCCGGACCGGCCGAAGATCCCGCTCGAACGGGGCAACGTGACCAAACCCTGGGTCGGCGAGCATAGCTTCTACACGGACGAGGCCGAGCTGGAGGATCGCACGCACTACGAACTGCGCATCGGCTCTGAGCGAGAGCGCGCCGACGGGGCGCTCGTCGTCGAGATCGACGCCGATCGCGTCGAGTCGCGAACTGCCGAGGACTATTCGACGGGCGCACCGGCAGGGGAGTGGTCGATCGATCCCGACATCAACGACTCGCTCGGCCAGTACGCGCTCGATCTGAACGGTGATCTCGGAGCGCTGCTGAACTTCTCGCCGGGCACATTCGCCGATGTCGAAGCGGAAGCCTTCGAGCAGTACGACCGCGCGGTCAACCTGCCCTTCGTCGTGCTCTTCGTTCTGCTGGGCGCGGTGGTCGCCGCGTCGGTGGGCGTCATCGCGTTCGTCGCTCGGGGGCGGCGATCGGCGAGCGCCAGCCTGCGTCTCACATCCTGGGTGTCGGTTCCCGTGCTGGCACTGGCGCAGTGCGTGCTGTTCTGCTGGGTCGTGCTGCCGATGCCCGGCGGGGACGTCAGGGGCGGAGGCGCCATCGCGCTCGGCGCGGTGATGCTGACCGCGGTGATCGCGCAGGCCGTGATAGTCGCGCGGCGAACGCGGCCGAGTCGGGCGAAGAGAGCAGAATAGAGGGCATGACCCACATCGACGCCACGACCGCGTTCTTCGCCGCCAGGGATCAGCTGCTCGCGCTCGCGGGAGAGCCGCAGCGCCAGCGCACCGAATTCGAGTGGCCCGACGTCGGGCCCGACTTCAACTGGGCGCACGACATCTTCGATGCGATCGCCGACGGCAACGATACGACGGCTCTGTGGATCGTCGAGGAGGACGGAAGCGAGCTCAAGCGGTCGTTCGCGCAGCTCAAGCAGCGCTCGGATCAGGTCGCGAACTGGTTCCGCAGCATCGGCGCGAAGCGCGGCGACGTCGCAATGCTCATGCTCGGCAATCGCGTGGAGCTGTGGGAGATCATGCTCGCCGCGATGAAGCTCGGCGTCGTGCTGCTGCCGACATCGGTGGTGCTCGGGCCGCACGAGCTCGTCGACCGCGTCGAGCGCGGCACGGTGCGGTGGGTGTTCGCCTCCGCCGAGGATGCGATGAAGTTCGGCGACGTGCCCGGCGACTACCGCGGCATCGGCGTCGGATTCGACGCGGCGCCGGCCGACCAGCGCGCCCGACTCTACGACTGGACGCGGTACGAGGAATCCTCGGCGGCGTCGCTCGCGCCGATCGCGAAGACGACGACGAGCGCTGATCCAGCGCTTCTGTACTTCACCTCGGGCACCACCAGCCTGCCGAAGATCGTGGTGCACTCGCACACGAGCTATCCGCTCGGACACCTCACGACGCTCTCCTGGCTCGGCGTGCGCCCCGGCGACACCCATCTCGTCATCAGCGCGCCGGGCTGGGCCAAGCACGCCTGGTCGAGCTTCTTCGGGCCGTGGCACGTCGGCGCGACCATCTTCGTCGCGAACTACGCTCGTTTCGACGCCGAGTTCCTGGTCTCCGAGCTCGACCGCGCGGGTGTCAACACGTTCTGCGCGCCGCCCACGGTCTGGCGCATGCTGATCCAGAGCAAGCTGACCCGCAAGCCGCGCGCACTGCGCGAGATCGTGTCAGCAGGTGAGCCGCTCAACCCGGAGGTCATCGCGCGCATCCGCGAGTGGTGGGGTCTCGAGATCCGCGACGGCTACGGTCAGACCGAGACGACGGCGCTCATCGGCAACCTGCCCGGCGAACCGATCGTGCCGGGAGCGATGGGCCGGGCGCTCCCGGGAGTCGCAGCCGTGCTCATCGATCCGACGACCGGCGAGGAGGCCGACGAGGGCGAGATCTGCCTGCGGCTCGAGCCCGAGCGCCCGGTCAATCTGATGCCGGGGTACTACGGGGACCCGGCGGCAACCGATCGCGCCACCCGGAACGCGCTCTTCCACACCGGCGACGTCGCGCACCGTGACGAGAACGGCGTGCTCACGTTCGTCGGGCGCACCGACGACATCTTCAAGTCGAGCGATTTCAAGGTGTCGCCCTTCGAAGTCGAGAGCGCGTTGATCGAGCACGCGTTCGTCGCCGAGGCCGCCGTCGTGGGCGCCCCCGACGACACCCGGCTCAACGTGACGAAGGCGTACGTCTCGCTCGCCGCCGGCGTCGAGGCGAACGAGACGACCGCCCGCGAGGTGCTCGCACACGCGCGCGGTGCGCTGCCCCCGTACATGCGGGTGCGTCGGGTCGAGTTCTTCGATCTGCCCAAGACGACCTCGGGCAAGATTCGCCGCATCGAACTGCGCCAGCGCGAAGAAGCGGCCCACGCGTCGGACGAGCGCATCGCGAGCGAATGGCGCGAGGAGGATTTCCCCGGCCTGAAGGGCTGATCCGCCGTCATGCGGCGTCACGCAATTGCAGTCCGGGCGATCCTGCCGGATAGTTTCGAGGTATGACGCAGATCGAAACCACAACCGCAGGGAGCCTGCCCCGCACGCAGGCGCTCATCGAGGCGAACGCCGCGCGCACCTTCGCCGACGACGGGCTGACGCTGCAGTCGACCCCCGAGTTCGACGCGCTCGTCGCCGAGGCCGTGCGCGACGTCGTCGCACGTCAGCGAGAACTCGGCATCACGCAGCCGGGCGACGGCGAATTCGGCAAGGCGATGTCGAACGCGGTCGACTACGGCGCGTGGTGGACGTACTCGTTCCAGCGCACCTCGGGGCTGACGGTCACCGAGCGCAACATCTTCACGCAGGAGCCCGTGCGTTCGACGCCCGGCAACATCCAGCTCACCTCGTTCCCGGATCGGCGCGACTGGGTGCGCTTCTCGGAGGCGTACCAGGACGGGATCAGCACGGGCAAGAACGCGACGCCGTTCCCCACCACGACCGATGCGATCACGTACACGGGCCAGGAGCTCGTCGCGACGGACACCCGCAACCTGAAGGCCGCGCTGCAGCCCGGCGAGCAGGGATTCATCACGGCGATCGCCCCGGGGTCGGCCGCGCGCATCCAGAACGACTTCTACGCCTCCGAGCAGGAGCACATCGACGCGTGGGTCGAGGCGCTGCGCGAGGAGTACCGCGCCATCACCGACGCCGGGCTCATCGTCCAGCTCGACGATCCGTCGCTCGCGGAGAACTGGGACCAGATCAACCCCGAGCCCTCGGTCGAGGATTACCTCGCCTTCACGCAGATCCGCATCGACGCGATCAACGAGGCGATCAAGGGTCTGCCGAAGGAGCAGGTCCGTCTGCACCTCTGCTGGGGGTCGTGGCACGGCCCGCACACCACGGACATCGAGCTGAAGCACATCCTGAAGACCGTGCTCGGCGCGAACGTGGGTCAGATCTCCTTCGAGGCGGCGAACGCCCGTCACGAGCACGAGTGGGCGGTGTGGGAGGAGAACAAGAGCATCATCCCCGACGACCTGATCCTCGTTCCGGGCGTGGTCGGCCACTCGACGAACCTCGTCGAGCACCCCGACCTCGTCGCTCAGCGCATCCAGCGCTTCACGAACGTCGTCGGTGCGGATCGCGTCATCGCTGCGACCGACTGCGGCCTCGGCGGGCGCGTGCACCCGCAGATCGCTTGGGCGAAGCTCGAGGCGCTCGGCGAGGGCGCGCGCCGCGCCGCGAAGCTGGTCTGAGCGGGGTCGCGCGGCTACCCCCACTCCGACTCGGACTCCTACTCGGACGCGGCCCGTGCGTTCGGCAAGCGATCCGCGTTCTGCAAGGTGTTTCCCGGGGTGGGGAGCTTGCGGAATGCGGATCGCTTGCGCGACGCGTCGGCGATCCGGCTCGTCCGGATCAGCCGCCGAACAGCCGCGCCCAGAAGCCCCGCTTCTTCCAGCCGAGCTGCTGCAGGGTCTGCTCGACGGGGCGGCGCATCTCCTCGCTGTCGAAGCGCCACCCGAACGTGTGGCCCACCTCCCCGTGGTCGCGGGCGATCGGAGCCGCGCTGCTGTCGAAGCTGCTGGAGCGGATGCGGCCGCTGAACTTCGTGTACGAGAAGCTGCCGCCGCCCGCGCCGGCCTGCACGTTCATCTGCGTCGAGTGATCGGTCATCGTGTACGTGCCGTCGGGCGACAGCACCACGTCCAGGGCGAAGGTGCGGTCCACGGCGCCCGCCGCGAGTACTCCCGCCCACTGGGCGTCGGCGTAATTCCACACTCCGGTGACTCCGGTCGACGTGGGCGCGAATGCGAAGGGCACCTGCGGGGAGTTCAGGGCCAGGATGGCGGCGATGGCGTCGTCGGGGGCGGCGAATGACATAGGGTTCCGATGCAGTGCGGTGGGGGGATGGGCGGATCAGATCAGCGCGTACGTGCGGGTCAGGCGGTCGCGCCACCAGTCCACGCGATCCGGCGCCGCTCGATAGCGGTCGAGCAGCGAGGGGTCGAGTGCGGGCCGCCGCACGGGGATCGACCCGCGCTCGGGCACGAGCGGTGAACGTGCGACGTCGCCGTCGAGCAGCGCGACCGTGCCGAGCCCGCACGCACCCGCGAGCAAGTCGTCGGGGAGTGCGGCCGCGAGCTGCAGCCCCATCGCGATGCCCGCAGAGGTGTCGAGCGCGCTGGAGACGACGACCGGCAGCCCCGCGCCCTCGACGATCGAGAGCGCCCTGCGCACGCCGCCGAGCGGTTGCGCTTTGACGATGAGCACGTCGGCTGCGCCGGCTCGGGCGACGGCGAGCGGATCCTCGGCTTTTCGCACGCTCTCGTCGGCCGCGATCCGCACGTCGATGCCTCGCTCGCCGATGCGCTCGCGCACCGCGACGAGGTCGCTGACGCTCGCGCTCGGCTGCTCCGCGTAATCGAGGCCGAAGCCGGCGAGCTGCGTCAGGGCCGTCACCGCCTCGTCCACGTTCCAGCCGCCGTTCGCGTCGACGCGCACGAGACCTTCGGGGCCGAGCGCGTCGCGCACTGCGTTCACTCGCGCGATGTCATCCGCGAGGCTCTGCCCGCGCTCGGCGACCTTGACCTTCGCGGTCGCGCAGCCCGGGAACCGGGCGAGGATCGCCTCCACCTCGTCGGCGCGCACCGCCGGAACCGTCGCGTTCACCTCGATGCGCTCGCGCCGAGCGTCCGGCTGCGGGGCCCACCCGAAGTCGAGCGCCGCCGCAAGCCACGGCGCGGCCTCGGCGTCGTCGTACTCGATGAACGGGGAGAACTCGCTCGCACCCTGGGGCGCGTCGAACACCACGGCCTCGCGCATCGTGATCCCGCGGAAGCGGGTTCGCGTCGGGATCGCGACGACGTGAGCGGCAGCGATCACCTCGTCGAGCGGCGGGAGCGCGGCAGAGGGCATGCTTCGATCCTGCCACGCCGAGTCGGGTGCGGCGTCAGCGATCTAGGCTAGGGGCATGACGCAGCAGGTATCCGAGCTCTTCGACCCCGCCGAGTGGGAGATCGCCCCCGGGGCCGACCGATACTCCGACATCACCTCGCACCTCAGCCTCGACGGGCGCATCGCCCGAGTGGCGTTCGATCGCCCCGAAGTGCGCAACGCGTTCCGCCCCCGGACCGTGGACGAGCTCGCCGACGCTCTGGAGCGCGCGCGGGTGAACCCGAGGGTCGGCGTCGTGCTGCTCACCGGCAACGGGCCGAGCCCCAAAGACGGCGGGTGGGCGTTCTGCTCCGGCGGTGATCAGCGCATTCGCGGACGCGACGGCTACAAGTACTCCGAGGATGAGGCGGCCGTGGGTCCGGAGGCGGCCGCCCGCGCCGGACGACTGCACATCCTCGAAGTGCAGCGGCTGATCCGATTCATGCCGAAAGTGGTCATCGCCCTCGTGCCCGGGTGGGCGGCGGGCGGAGGGCACTCGCTCAACGTCGTCTGCGACCTGACCATTGCGAGTCGCGAGCACGCGAAGTTCAAGCAGACGGACGCCGACGTCGGATCGTTCGACGCCGGGTACGGCAGCGCGTACTTCGCGAAGCAGGTCGGCCAGAAGTTCGCGCGCGAGATCTTCTTCCTCGCCGAGGAGTACTCCGCGGAGCGCGCGCGTGAGATCGGCGCCGTGAACGAGGTCGTGCCGCACGAGGAGCTGGAGCGGACGGGCATCGCGTGGGCGCGGACGATTCTCGGCAAGTCGCCGACCGCGATCCGGATGCTCAAATACGCGATGAACGCCGTCGACGACGGGATCGTCGGCCAGCAGCTCTTCGCGGGGGAGACGACGCGCCTTGCATACGGCACCGACGAAGCGGTCGAGGGCCGCGACTCGTTCCTCGAGAAGCGCGAACCCGACTGGAGCCCGTTCCCGTACCACTACTGAGCGGGGCCGGCGCGCAGCGGGGTCACTTTCGGAGTGTGTTGCAGCGCCTCACCCCGCCGACACACTCCGAAAGTGACCCCGCTCGCACACAGAGGGTGTGGGAGGGAGTGAGAGGGCGCGGGGGCCGCGGGCCGGCGCGGGCACGGAGCGCACTGGGGCCGCAGCAGCCGCACCGCGACGCGGAGTACCCTGGTCGGGTGACTTCGCCCCACCGACTCCGCGCGATCCCGACCGAAGACCGCGCCTGGTTGACTGCCGGCCTCGCCGACGCGCTGAACGGCGGCGCGCCGATCGTCCCGGTCGCGCCCGGCACGGACCCCGACGAGATCGCGGCGCTGCAGCAGCAGGAGCTGCCGGAGGGCACCGCGGTCGTCGTGCGCACCTCGGGGTCGAGCGGCACTCCGAAGGCGGTCGCCCTCTCGGCGGATGCCCTGCGCGCGAGTGCCGAGGCGACGGCCGAGCGGTTCGGGGGCCACGGACAGTGGCTGGTCTCGCTGCCGACGCACCTGATCTCGGGCCTGCAGATGCTGGTGCGCAGCGAACTCGCCGGCACCCAGCCCGTCTTCTTCGACGGAGGCTTCGATCCGGCGGTGTTTCTCGAGCAGGCCGAATCGCTTGACGCCGACCGGCGCTACGTGTCGCTGGTGCCGGTGCAGTTCGCGCGGCTGGTCGATCACGTCGAGCAGGATCGCGCAGCCGCCGATGTGCTGCGCCGGTTCGACGCGGTGCTGGTCGGCGGCCAGACGATGAGCCTGTCGCTGCGCAGCCGCGCGCACGTGCTCGGCGTCGGGTTGAAGCGCAGCTACGGCATGACGGAGACCGCGGGCGGCTGCGTCTACGACGGTGTCGAGATCGGTGATACGCGCGTGCGCATTCGCGCGGGCGAGGTGCAGCTCGCAGGCTCGTCGCTCGCCCTGGGCTACGTGGGCGACGCCGAGCTCGCCGATCGTGTATTCGTCACCGAGGAGGGCCGCGACGGAATTCCGGTCCGTTGGTATCGCACCGGCGATTCGGGTGAGCTGCTCGGCGGCATGCTGACGGTGACCGGGCGCCTCGACCGCGTCATCATCTCGGGCGGCGTCAACGTCTCGCTCGACGAGGTCGAGCGCGTCGTGCGCGAGCAGACGGGGTGGGAGAACGCGGTGGCACTCGGCGCCCCGCACCCCGAATGGGGCGAACGGGTCTCGCTCGTGGTCGACATGCAACGCGACGGGGCGGGCGAACGTCTCACCTTCGAGCGGGTGCGGGAGGCGCTGCGCGCATCGCTCGGCCCCGCGGCGATGCCCGAGTGGGTGACTGAGATGGAAGAGATTCCACGCCTGCCCGGCGGAAAGCCCGACCTTGCTGCGATCGGGGCCTGGATGGGCCGGCTGCGATCGAGTTTCGACGAGGTGCGGCGCAGCGCGCCCGTCGCGAATACGAGCGGCGCGAGCGCGCGACGAGAGAAGGATTAAGACGTGAACCAGGCGAGAGACCGACGACGCTCGGGCAATCCGGCGGCTCGGGCGGCCGCTGAGCGGCAGGCTGCAGCGGGCGCCCCGCCGCGCATCACCTGGCGCAACTGGGTCGGCGGCGCGCGCTTGCGCACGCTCCCCCTCGCCGTCGCGCCCGTTGCGGCGGGAAGCGGGATCGCGCACATGGTGCAGAGCTTCTCGCTCACGCTCAGTCTGCTCGCGCTCGCGGTTGCCGTGTTCCTGCAGATCGGCGTGAACTACGCGAACGACTACTCGGATGGGATCCGAGGCACCGACGAGTTCCGGGTCGGCCCCGCGAGGCTCACCGGCTCGGGGCTCGTCGCCCCGAAGCGTGTGCTCGCACTCGCGCTCGCCTTCTTCGCGCTCGCCGCGGTCGCGGGGATCATCGCGGTCGTGATCAGCGAACGCTGGTGGTTCCTCGCTCTCGGCGCGGTCGCGATCGTCGCCGCGTGGTTCTACACGGGCGGCAAGCGACCCTACGGATACGCGGGACTGGGCGAGGTCGTCGTCTTCGTGTTCTTCGGCATCGTCGCAACGGTCGGCACGGTGTGGCTGCAGACCGACATCGAGGTGCAGGAGCCGTGGATCGCCGGTGCCGGGGTGGGGCTCTTCGCCGTGGCGGTGCTCGTGGTGAACAACCTCCGCGATATCCCCACCGACCGCCTCGCGGGCAAGCGCACGCTCGCGGTGCGCATCGGAGATCGCGCGTCTCGCATCCTCTACGTCGTGTGCGTGCTGCTCCCGTTCGCAGTGCCCGCGCTCTACGCAGTGGCGCAGCCGGGCATGATCCTCGTCTGGTTCGTGCTCCTCATCGCGATCCCGGCCTCGATCATCACCCTCACCGCGAAGACGCCGCGCGAGCTCATCCTCGTGCTGCAGCTCACGAGCCTCGCCGCGCTCGCGTACGGCGTGCTGCTCGGGATCGCGTTCGCGTTCTGACGCCGGGCGATCCGGCGCAGGATCGCCTGGTGTGCGACGCGGTTCTTGTGCGCGGGCGCGCGGCCTGGCTAGGCTGAACAGCGGAACCCTGACCCCGGAGAGGAGCGCACCATGGCGATCATCGGCAAGCCACTGGCACTTCGGCTCTCCGGCCTTCCGAAGCCGGGGCACTAGCTCGCCGCAGCGTCCATTCCCGGGACGCCCTGCTCAGCTCCCCCTCAGTCTTTCCCCTCGCGTCTCGCGCCGCCCTCTGCAGAGCTGCGGCCCGGCGCCTCTGCACGTCAGGCATCATGAATCACCTCGCCGAACCTCAGCTCCCCTCGCGCCACCCCGTGCGCACCTCGACTCCCCGCGCCCTCGCGCGGTTGCTCCCCTTCGCGCGCCCGGCGCTCCCGAGACTGATCACCGGATTGTTCCTCGGCCTCGGCGCAGCCGTCGCGAGTCTCATCATCCCTCTGGTGCTGGAGTGGGCCGTCGACGGCCCCATCGCATCCGGCGACCGCACTCGCATCCTGTGGGCGACGCTCGGCGTGCTGCTGCTCGGCGTGCTCGAAGCACTGCTCGTGTTCTCGCGGCGGCGCATGGTGCTCGCGCCGTCGGCTGCGATCGAGTACGCGGTGCGGCAGTCGTTCTTCGAGCGACTGCAGCGACTGCCGGTCGCCTTCCACGATCGGTGGCAGTCGGGCCAACTGCTCAGCCGGATGATGCAGGACATCAGCTCGATCCGCCGCTGGCTGGCGTTCGGTCTGATCCTGCTGATCGTCAACGTGCTCACCATCGTCATCGGCATGGGGCTGCTCTTCAGGTGGCACTGGGCTCTCGGCGTCGCGTTCATCGTGTGCTCGCTCCCGATCTGGGTCGTGGGGTACCGCTTCGAGCAGCGGTACGGCGTGCTGTCGCGGCGCAGCCAGGATCAGACGGGCGACCTCGCGACCGCCGTGGAGGAGAGCGTGCACGGCATCCGGGTGCTCAAGGCCTTCGGTCGCGGCGGTCACGCGCTCTCGCAGTTCACCCGCAGCGCCGAGACGCTGCGCGAGACCGAGATGCGCAAGGCGCGGGAGGTCGGCGGGCTCTGGTTCTGGTACGAGCTCGTGCCGATCCTCGCAATGGGGGCGTGCTTCATCACGGGCGTCTGGCTCGCCGCGCACGATCTGCTCTCGACGGGAGAGCTCGTCGCGTTCTTCGCGATGGCGGCGGCGCTGCGCTGGCCGATGGGGTCGCTGGGCTTCCTCTTCTCCTTCTTGATCGACACGCGGACCGCGACGGACCGGGTCTTCGAGGTGTTCGATGCGGAGCAGACGGTGCGCGAGCCGGAGCATCCGAAGACGATCGAGCACGCGCGTGGAGCGCTCGAATTCCGTGACGTGCACTTCCGCTACCCCGACGCCGGCGCCCACGAGATCGACCTCATCGACGGCCTCGATCTCGCCCTGCAACCGGGGGAGACGCTCGCTCTCGTGGGCGCCACGGGCAGCGGCAAGACGACGTTCACGACGCTGCCGACGCGACTCTACGATGTGACCGGCGGAGCGATCGCACTCGATGGTGTCGACGTGCGCGATCTCGCGCTCGGCGATCTCAGGCGTCGGATCGGCGTGGCCTTCGAGGAGCCCATTCTGTTCTCGGCATCGGTGCGCGAGAACGTGCTGCTCGGCCGCGAGGATCTGCTCCTCGGCAGCGACGAGGCCGAGCGCGTGCTGCACGATGCGCTCTCGGTCGCTCAGGCCGGCTTCGTCTTCGATCTGCCACAGGGCGTCGACACCGAGGTCGGCGAGGAGGGGTTCAGCCTCTCCGGCGGTCAGCGCCAGCGGCTCGCGCTCGCTCGCGTGGTGGCGGCGGAGCCCGACGTGCTGGTGCTCGACGATCCGCTCTCGGCGCTCGACGTCGACACCGAGGCGCTCGTGGAGGCGGCGCTGCGTCGCGTGCTCGCGGGTACCACGGCACTCATCGTCGCGCACCGACCATCCACCGTCGCGCTCGCCGATCGAGTCGCCGTGCTGCGCGACGGGCGCATCGCCGCGATCGGTACCCATTCCGACCTCCTGCGCACGAGCGCGCACTACCGGCATCTGATTGCAGGAATCGAGCGGAATGCGTTCACGGCTGCGGCGGGCGACGACCCGAGCAGTGCTGCGATTCACGAGGAGGGAGGACGATGAGCCCGGAGAGCGTGCGCGGCACGAGCGGCGAGGACCGCAGCACCTACACGCGTGAGGAGAGCCGGGCGATTCGTCGGCGGTCGTTGCGACTGCTCGGTTCGATCCTGCGCCCGCTGAGGCGTCTCATCGCGCTGACCGCGGTGGTCGTCATCGTGTCCTCCGCGATGCGCGCGATCGGCCCCTCGCTGATCGCATACGGCATCGACGTCGCGCTCCCGGCCGCGCTGAACCGGGGAGACTGGCTCCCGGCGGCCGGTGTCACCGCCGCATTCGTACTGACCGGCGCCATCGGTTCGCTGCTGGTCGGCTGGTACGTGGTGCTCATCGCCCGACTCACGCAGGCGGTGATGATCGAGCTCCGCATCCGAATATTCCGTCACACGCAGCGACTCAGCCTCGAATTCCACGAGGGGTATACGTCGGGGCGCATCATCTCCCGGCAGACCAGCGACCTGGAGTCGATTCAGGAGCTGCTCGACGGCAGTCTCAACGAGCTCGTCGACGCGGTGCTCATCGGCGCGTTCACCACCATCATGCTGTTCCTGCTCGACTGGAAGAGCGGCCTCATCCTGCTGTTCATGGGGATCCCTCTCGCGATCCTGATGCGCTGGTTCGTCGTGGAATCGCAGAAGGGGTTCCGCTCGACCCGGGTCGTGAGCGCTCGTCTCATCGTGCAGTTCGTGGAGACGATGACGGGCATTCGAGCGGTGCAGGCGTTTCGCCGAGAGCGCCGAGGCGACGCCGACTTCGGGGCCGTGTCAGATGGCTATCGGAGCGCGAACCTGCGTGTGCTGCGGCTCTTCGGCGTGCTCGATCCGGGGCTGATCCTGCTCGCGAACCTCACCGTGGCCGCGGTGCTGCTCTGGGGTGCGCTGCGCGTGAGCGCGGGCGAACTCGCGATCGGCGTGCTCATCGCCGCGGTGCTCTACGTGCGCAACTTCTTCGGCCCGCTCGAGGACGTCGCCATGTTCCTCAACTCGTATCAGTCGGCGACTGCAGCGCTCGAGAAGGTATCCGGCGTGCTCGAGGAGGAGCCGACGGTGCAGGATCCCGTCGCCCCCGTCCGTCTCGAGCGCCCGCGCGGGGCACTCGACTTCGAGCACGTCAGCTTCGCGTACGGAACAGCCGGCGCCGCGGCACGCACGGTGATCGACGACTGCGACCTCGACGTGCCCGCGGGCCAGACCGTCGCGCTCGTCGGCACGACCGGTGCCGGGAAGTCCACGCTCGCGAAGCTGCTCGCGAGGTTCTACGACCCGACGGAGGGCACGGTGCGCCTCGATGGAGTCGACCTGCGCGAGCTCTACTCCGCGGATCTGCGGCGGGCGATCGTCATGGTGACGCAGGAGGCCTACCTCTTCAGCGGCACCGTCGCCGAGAACATCGCGCTCGGCAGGCCCGACGCCACGGCGGCGGAGATCCGGGCGGCGGCCCGCGCGGTCGGAGCCGAGACATTCATCGATTCGCTTCCCGACGGGTTCGAGACCGACGTCAACAAGCGCGGCGGCCGGGTCTCGGCGGGGCAGCGCCAGCTGATCTCGTTCGCGCGAGCCTTCCTGGCCGACCCGACCGTGCTCATTCTGGATGAGGCGACGGCGTCACTCGATCTGCCGAGTGAGCGCCTGGTGCAGCATGCGCTGCAGCGGCTGCTCGCCGACCGCACCGCGATCATCATCGCGCACCGGCTGTCGACGGTCGCGATCGCGGATCGCGTGCTGGTCATGGAGCACGGGCGAGTGGTCGAGGACGGCTCGCCGGCGGAGCTGGTCGCGCTCGGCGGCCGGTACGCCCAGCTCTACAGCAGTTGGGAGTCGACCCAGGTGTGAGGACGCTCGCCGCGCGTCGCGCGCAGGGCGGGCGAGGTGCGGAACCTCAGGAATCGTTCCTGCGCTGCTCCGCAGCGGGTGTCGCGCCGGATTCAGCACGGCTCGCGGGAGCGGGGCTCGGCGCATCGGCAGCGGACGCGCCGCCGTTCGACGCGCCCGCGTCGACGGCCTCGTCCTCGACGATGTCGTCGGCGGTGCGGTCGCGATTGCGCCACTCGTAGATGCTCTCCGAGGCCGTCGAGCGGGATCGTGCGAGGAAGATGACGGAGAGCGCCACCCCGATCAGAGCGGCGAAGACGGCCGCCACCCACGGGGTCAGGCCGATCGCGTAGAGCACCGCGAACGGCACTGCGAAGAACAGCAGGCGCAGTACGATGTACACGATCCAGGCGGTGCGGGGGTTGCTCACCCGCTCGAGTGTACCGGCGGCACCTGAGCCGGGGCTCCGCGCAAGCTTTCGCGAGCCCGTACGAGTACGATTAAGGGTATGGTGCGGTTCGTGATAATCGGGGTCGTCATCGCTGTGGCACTGACGCTGTACGCGCTGGTCGACGCTGCGATGACTGACGGATCGCGTGCGCGCGGGGTGAACAAGCCGGTGTGGATCGTCATCATCGCCGTGCTTCCGGTGATCGGGGCGCTGCTGTGGTTCTTCATCGGCAAGGGATCGGCGCGAGCGCAGACAGCCCGTCGTCCGGCTCCCGACGATGACCCGCGGTTCTCCGGAACGCGACTCTCGAGCTCGGACCTCGATGCGCACATGCGCGACCTCGAGGATCGGCTGCGCGAGCTCGACGATGAGACGTTCCCGGGCGAGGAACGCACGAGCCGAAGCGATGCTGCCGGCGGGCGAGCGAAGTCGACCGATCCGCAGGATACGAGGAGCCCCGGGGCCCCCGGCGACGCAGACCCGGGTGCCGATGCTGCGAATGCTGCGAACGATGATACGGATGCGGCGGCGCCCGGCGCGGAGGAGCCCGGAACGCGGTCCGACGACGACGCCAAGTCGTGAGCACGGCCCAGCCCGCAGCGGCTTCGGTCTTCGCAGTCGAGTTGCTCGCCGAACTGGTGCGGCGAGGCGTGCGCGACGCCGTGGTCTGCCCGGGGTCGAGGTCCCAGGCACTCGCTCTGGCGGCTGCGGCGGCGGGGGAGGCGGGTGCGCTGCGGCTCCACGTGAAGCTCGACGAGCGGTCGGCCGGGTTCTTCGCCCTCGGCGTTGCACGTGAAACGGGGATGCCTGCGCCGGTGATCGTGACGAGCGGCACCGCCGTCGCGAACCTCATGCCGGCGGCGCTCGAGGCGCATGAGGGTCGCGTGCCGCTGCTGCTCCTCACTGCGGATCGACCGGAGGAGCTTCGCGGCATCCGCAGCAACCAGGCGACGCACCAGGCGGGCATGCTCTCGCGGTTCGCCCGGTGGGCGGTCGACGTGCCGGCACCGGAATTCGCGGACGGTGATCTCGTGCGCGATGCGCAGCGCGATCCTGCGTCTCTTGCCGCTCGCGGCCTGGCTGCCTCGCTCGGTGCGCCCGGAAGTGCGCCTGCCGGGCCGGTGCAGCTGAACCTCTCGTTCAGAGATCCGCTCTCGGGCACCGCGGGTTTCGAGCGCATGATCGCGGCGGGATTCGAAGCGGCCGCCGGTGAAGCCGCTGAGCGGTCGATGCTCTCCGATGCCTCGGATACGGAAGAGGCCGTGAGTGACGCGGACTGCTACGTGCACGACGATGACAGCCTCGCGGTCGTCATCGCGGGCGCGGGCGCGGGCGCTGAGGCGGAGGACTTCGCGAGAGCAGCGGGATTGCCGCTGCTGGCGGAGGTGGTGAGCGGTTCGCGATTCGGCCGGGAAGCGATCGTCGGGTACGCCACGCTGATCGACGACCCGCAGATCGGCGGGCTCACCGAGCGCGCGATCGTATTCGGCCACCCGACGCTCACCCGGCAGATTCCTCAGTTGCTGCGCCGCGATGACGTCGAGGTGATCGTCGTCGACCCGCACCACGCCTCCGGCGCCGAGTACGTGGACCCGAGCCGAGACGCACGAGTCGTATCCGCAGCGCGCGTCGCCCCGAACCACGATGCTCGTGCGCTGCGCCGGTGGCTCGGCGCCTGGGTCGTCGCCGACCGCGCGCTGCAGCGCGAGCGCACGACCGTGCACGAACCCGACCTCGAGGCCGCGACGGCCGCGGGATACAAGGAGCGCAACGCGTACGCCCGCTCCGAGGTGGCCACGATGCGTGAACCGATCTCGCGAGAGATGCTCGTCGAGAGCGTGTGGCGCGGCACGTGGCCGCATGATCGTCTCGTCATCGCGGCGTCGCGGCTCGTCCGCGTGCTCGACGCCCTCGCACCCGCTCGCCGGTTGAGCGTGCACGCCAATCGCGGCCTCGCGGGCATCGACGGCACGGTGGCGACCGCGCTCGGCATCGCGACGACGAGCCAGGATGCCGATGATCCGGCACGAGCCGCCGGCACGACCCGCGTGCTCATCGGGGATCTGGCACTGCTGCACGACGCCGGATCGCTGCTGCTGCTCGAGGGCGAGCGCCGCCCGCGCGTGCAACTCTTCGTGGCGAATGATCGCGGGGGCACGATCTTCGACGGCCTGGAGGTCGCCGGGACGGCGGACCCCGACGCGTTCGCGCGCGTCATGCGGACGCCGCAGAGCGCCGACGTCGCCGCGCTCGCGACGGCCTATCAGTGGGAGTACCGCCGCATCGAGACGCGCAGCGAGCTCGAGCGCCTGCTCACCGAACCGGTGACCGGCCCGACCCTCGTCGAGATTCCGCTGACGCACTGACCGGGTCGTGCGCGGGCGCCGCACCCCCGTACAGTGGGAGACCATGCAACGTGAGGAGGCACCATGACGCAGGCGTTCTGGACCGATGAGGTGGGCGAGCTGCTGCGCGTGCGCCCGGGCTTCCGACTGAGCGAGGTCGACCCCTCCGCGACGCCCGGCACCGACGCTCGCAAACGCGACGGCTTCGAGGAGCTCGGCCGCGCTGCACAGGAGCTGCGCGTGCTGCAGGAGAAGCTGTTCGCGCAGAGCCGGCTCGGGGCGAAGGATCGGCTGCTCGTCGTGCTGCAGGCGATGGATGCCGCGGGCAAGGGTGGCATCGTCAACCACGTATTCGGGCAGACCGAGCCCTACGGCCTCGCGCTGACGGCGTTCAAGTCGCCGAGCGAGGAGGAGCGCGCGCACGACTTCCTCTGGCGGGTGGAGCGCCGCGTGCCCGAGCCCGGCGTGATCGGGGTGTTCGACCGTTCGCACTACGAAGACGTGCTCATTCAGAAGGTGCGGGGCTTCGCTCAGCCCGAGGAGATCGAGCGCAGGTACGGTGCGATCAACGATTTCGAGGCGAGGATCACCGCAGACGGCGTGCGCGTCGTGAAGATCATGCTGCACATCTCGCCCGAGGAGCAGGCCGAACGGCTCATCTCACGGCTCGACGACCCGGAGAAGCACTGGAAGTACAACCCGGGCGACGTCGACGAGCGTCTGCACTGGCCCGCCTACATGGAGGCGTTCCAGACCGCGATCGAGCGCACCCACTCCGACGACGCCCCGTGGTTCGTCGTCCCCGCGAACGCGAAGTGGTACGCGCGGGTCGCGGTGCAGCGCATCGTGATCTCGGAGCTCGCGAGGCTCAGCCCGCACTGGCCCGAACCCGAGTTCGACGTCGCCGTCGAGCGGCAGCGGGTCGTGGATTCTCTCGGTCTGCGCTGGCCGGGGTAGCCGGCCTCGCGATGGTCCCGACGGCGCTGCCGGGCGGGATTACGCGGCGAACGCCTCGGTGATGGGACGGAACTTCGACACGGTCTCGCCGAGCTCGTGCGCAGGATCGGAGCCGGAGACGATCCCGCCGCCGGCACTCGCGACGATCGACCGCGCGCCGGTCTCTGCGTCGGGCTCCCCGAGCTGGGCGCAGCGCAGGGCGATGACCCATTCGCCGTCGCCCTCGGCGTCGATCCATCCGACTGCACCGGAGTAGCGACCGCGGTCGAAGAGCTCGAGATCCGCGATCGCGGAGACCGCGGCGGACGTCGGGGTTCCCGCGACCGCGGCGGTCGGGTGCAGGGCGCCGACGAGTTCGATGGATGAGCTCTGCTCGCCGAGTGCGGCGCCCAGATCGGTCGCGAGGTGCCAGACGTTCGGCAGCTGCAGCGGGAAGGGCTCCTCGCTCGTGCGCAGCTCGCGCACGTGCGGCGAGAGCGCCGTCACGACGCTCTGCACCGCGAAGGAGTGCTCGTGCTGCTCTTTCGCGCTCGTCAGGAGCTCGTCTCGGGCGCGAGCATCGCGGGCCGCGTCCTCGGGGTGCCGACCGCGGGTTCCCGCGAGTACCCGTGCCGAAACCGCCCCGCTCGTCGAGCGGATCAGCGTCTCCGGGCTCGCCCCGATGAGTCCGTCGACGGCGAACGTCCAGCAGTCGAGATAGTGCTCGGCGAGCCGCGTGAGCGGCACCCGCAGGTCGGAGTCGCCGGGCAGCACCCCCTCGAGCTGCCGTGCGATGACGATCTTCTCGAACTCGCCGCGCTCGATGCGGGACCCCGCCTCCCGAACGCCCGCGAGGTACGACGCCACGGAGTCGCCGCCCGCGTCGAGCTCGCGGTCGTGGAGCGCGGTGCCCGCCCAGGCTCCCGAGGCCGCTGCTTCGGGAAGGGTGAACGAGTCTGCAGCGTCGGCGAGCGAGGCCGGCTCGGAGACGGCGGTGATCTCGGTGATCCACGCCCGGCCGCGGTGGCGCGCGACGAGTACGCGGGGAACGATGAGCACGCTCTCCGCCGAGCTCTCGTCGGAGAACGCGAATGATCCGAGGGCGACGAGACCGGAGCCGGGCATGCCGACGGGGTCGTCGACGATCGAGGCAGATGCGATCCTGCGCCATGCACCGGCTGCGTCGGAGAACCGTGTCGCTCCCCTGAACGTCAGGCGCAGCGCCTCGCCGATGCCGACGCACCCTCGGTCGCCCCTCGTCCAGATGAGCGGAGCGACGGGATCGGCCAGTGCGAGGAGGTCGGGAGCCTGCCCCAGAGGCCGAGTCGTCGCGCGCAGGCGGGGCGCCGGGGGAGTGCTCGTCACAGTGCCAATCTACTCCTCCCGCCTGGGCGCGATCGCCGTCGGCGGGGCGATGCCGAGTCGCGGACCGCGCCCCAGGAGGTGCATAGCCGTTCGAGATACGATGGAGCGGTGACCCGACCCGATACCGCGACCAAGCACGCCGCAGACGTCTCCGCAATGTTCGACGAGGTCTCGCCGCGTTACGACCTGATCAACGACGTGCTCACCGTTGGCAACGACCGGTTGTGGCGCGTCGCGACGACCCGGGCGATCGCTCCGCGCAAGGGCATGCGCGTGCTCGACCTCGCGGCCGGAACCGGAACGTCGTCGGCCGCGATCGCGGCGCACGGAGCGCACGTCGTCGCCGCGGACTTCTCAGAGGGCATGCTCGCCGAGGGGCGCAAGCGGCACGCGGGCAACGAGCTCATCGAGTTCCAGTGGGCCGACGCGACGCGGCTGCCGTTCGAGGACGACGCATTCGATGCAGCGACCATCTCGTACGGGCTGCGCAACGTGAACGACCCGAAGGCGGCGCTGCGCGAGATGCGCCGCGTCGTGAAGCCCGGCGGTCGCGTCGTGATCGCCGAATTCTCGACGCCCCCCTCGGCATTGGTGCGCGGCCCCTATGCGTTCTACGGCCGCCACGTGCTGCCGCGCATCGCCGGCGCGATCAATCGCGAGGCCGCGGCCGCGTACCGGTACCTGAATGAATCGATCGAGGCGTGGCCCGACCAGGCCGAGCTCGCCGCGTGGATGCGCGAGGCCGGCTTCGAGCGGGTTGTCTACCGCAACCTGACGTTCGGCATCGTCGCGCTGCATCGCGGATTCGTTCCGCGTGAGGCGCCCACGCCCGCGGTCGCGAAGAAGCCCGCGGAGAAGAAGGCTGCTGCGGCGAAGAAGCCCGCTGCCGTGAAGCCCGCCGCTGCGAAGAAGCCGGCTCCAGCGAAGAAGGCTGCGGCTGAGAAGCCCGCTGCGGCGAAACCCGCTGCCCCGAAGAAGCCGACCGCTGCGAAGCCCGCTGTTTCGAAGCCGACCGCTGCTGCGGCGAAACCCGCGGCACCGAAGCCCGCGGCACCGAAGAAACCCGCCGCTCCGAAGCCGCAGGCCGCGCCCGCAGCCGCGGCACCGAGCGAGACCACCCCTCGACCTGGAGACACCCCGTGAGTCGTCCCATCGCCGAAGATACGGCAACGCAGGCGCTCCCGATGCGCCTCTTCCGCGGAGCGGCTGACCGCAGGCACGCGAAGGAGATTCAGCAGCAGCTCGAGATCGTCGAATCCGAGCTGCTCGAGCATCTGCGCTTCGCGTCGCCGGTCGCAGACGCACCCGCCCGCTACTTGATGGGTGCAGGAGGCAAGCGGATCCGGCCCCTGCTCACCTTGCTCACGAGCGAGCTCGGCACCGGCCCGAATGAGCTCGTGCGCCGCGCAGCGGAGGCCGTCGAGATGACGCACCTCGCTTCTCTGTACCACGACGACGTGATGGACGACGCGAAGCTGCGACGCGGCGTCGACGCCGCCCAGACCGTGTGGTCGAACTCGGTCGCGATCCTCGCCGGAGACCTGCTCTTCGCGCGCGCATCGTCGCTCGTCTCGGGGATGGGCGAGGAGGCGATTCTGCTGCAGGCTCGCACCTTCGAACGGCTCTGCCTGGGGCAGCTGCACGAAACGGTGGGGCCGCAGGAGGGCGACGACCCGAAGGCGCACTACATCCAGGTGCTGGCCGACAAGACCGGAGCGCTCATCTCGACAGCTGCACGCATGGGCGTGATGTTCGGGGGCGCTCCCGCCGAGTTCGCCGACCCGGTCACGGAGTACGGCGAGCGCATCGGCGTCGCATTCCAGCTCATCGACGATGTCATCGACCTCTCGCCGAAGAAGGAGCAGACCGGCAAGCGGGCGGGCACCGACCTGCGCGCCGGAGTCGTCACGCTGCCCTACCTGCTGCTGCAAGACAGCGCGGCGGCCGGCGACGCCGATGATGCGGCGCTGCTCGCGCGCATCGAGGCGGGAGTCGCCGAGATCCGCGACGGCGCCGACCCCGCACTGCTCGACCCCGAGGTGCAGGCGCTGCAGACGCACGCGGTCACGCGGGAGACCGAGGCCACGGCGCACCGCTGGGCGGAGGAGGCGGTTCGCGCGCTCGACGCGCTGCCGAAGTCGTCGGTGAAACGCGCGCTCGAGCGCATGGCCGACTCGATCGTCAACCGCGAAGGCTGACCGGCGCGCTCAGCACGACGCGACACCTACACCCGATTCGCGAATCCCCGCGGAGAATACCGCCAGGGGAATGGAAGGAAGAACCGAGCGATGAGCAAGATGCGACTGGCGATCGTGGGGGCAGGGCCGGCGGGGATCTACGCCGCCGATCTGCTGCTGAAGGCGGAACGCGATTTCGCGGTCGAGATCGACCTCTTCGAGCAGCTTCCCGCGCCGTACGGGCTCGTGCGCTACGGAGTCTCGCCCGATCACCCGCGCATCAAAGGCATCATCACCGCGCTGCGCGACGTGCTCGATCGCGCGAGCGCGGGGGAGACCGGCGAAGACTCGATCCGCTACTTCGGCAACGTGCGGTACGGGCAGGATCTGAAGCTCGAAGACCTCAAGCGGCACTATCACGCGGTGATCTTCTCGACGGGCGCGATCCGGGATGCGGCCCTCGATATTCCGGGCATCGACGCCGACGGCTCGTACGGCGCCGCCGATTTCGTGAGCTGGTTCGACGGGCACCCCGATGTGCCGCGCACGTGGCCGCTGGAGGCGAAGTCGGTCGGAGTCATCGGCAACGGCAACGTCGCGCTCGATGTCTCGCGCATGCTCATCAAGCACGCCGAAGACCTGCTCCCCACGGAGATTCCGCAGAACGTGCACGAGGGACTCGAGGCGAACCCGATCGAGGAGCTGCACCTCTTCGGGCGGCGCGGCCCCAAGTACGTGAAGTTCACGCCGCTCGAACTGCGGGAGCTCGGCGAGGTGCGCGACGTCGACATGGTGATCGATGAGCGCGACTTCGCCCACGATGATGCGTTCGCCGACGAGACGCTCATGAAGAACAAGCAGGTCATCGTGATGACCCGCATCATGGACAAGTGGCGCGACGAGCAGCGCGCTCGCGAGGCGGGGGAGGTCGAGCCGTCCTCGCGCCGTCTGCACCTGCACTTCTGGTCGAAGCCGGTCGAGGTCGTGGTCGAGGGCGGGCGCGTCGCGGGCCTCAAGATCGAGCGCACCGCCCCCGACGGCCAGGGCGGCATCATCGACACGGGCGAGTTCGAGATCGTGCCCATCCAGTCGATGTACCGCGCGGTCGGCTACTTCGGCTCGCCGCTCGACGAGATCCCCTTTGACGACGCGAAGGGCGTGATCCCGAACACGCAGGGGCGAGTGCTCGACCTCGAGGGGCAGCAGATCCCCGGCATCTACGCGACCGGGTGGATCAAGCGCGGCCCGATCGGCCTCATCGGGCACACGAAGTCGGACGCGATGGAGACGCTCGAGTGCCTGCTCGAGGATCGCGATGCGCTGTGGACGCCCGAGGACGTCGACCCGCTCGCGATCCCCGCACTGCTCGAGGAGCGCGGCGTTCCGTACACGACGATCGAGGGCTGGCACCGTCTCGATGCGCACGAACTGGGTCTCGGCGAGCCGCATGGTCGTACGCGCATCAAGGTCGTGCCGCGCGATGAGATGACGCGCATCTCCCGCGGCGAGTAGCGCCGCGCGTTACCGCAGGAGTCCTTCGAGCCCCTCGAGCGTTTCGGCTGCGCCGCCCTCGATGCGCACCGTGACCGACTCGCGCGCGTCGATCGCGGTCGGCCCGCGGTTGATCACCGCGATCGGGATGCCGCGCAGCTGCGCGCGGTGCACGAGCCGGATGCCCGTGTTCACCGCCAGCGACGTGCCGATCAGCAGGAGGCCGCCCGCCGCCGCGACGAGCGCCTCGGCAGTCTCGAACACGGGCCGCGGCACGAGCTCGCCGAAGTAGACGACGTCGGGGCGCAGGATCGACCCGCACTCCGGGCAGCTCGGGGTTTCGACGGTGTCGGTCTCGCTCACGAGGGCGTCACCGTCGGGCGCGATCTCGGCCCCCGCGTTGCGCACCGCGAAACCCGGGTTGAGCCGGTCGAACCAGCCGAGCACCTGATCGCGGGTGAAGCGGTGATCGTTCTCGGTGCACCTGATCACGCTTCCGTTGCCGTGCAGTTCGACGACGCTCCGGGATCCTGCTCGACGATGCAGGTTGTCGACGTTCTGAGTGATCACGCCGTTCGTGAGCCCCGCGGTCTCGAAGCGGGCCAGTGCGAGATGCCCGGCGTTGGGGGTGACGCCCGAGGAGCGCATCGATCCGACGCGCGCGCCCGCCCAGAAGCGACGCCGGTAAGCGGGGTCGCTCATGAACTGGGCGATGCTCATCGGTGTTCGCGGGGGAGTGCCCGCGCCCCGGTAGTCGGGAATGCCCGAATCGGTGCTGATGCCCGCCCCGGTCAGCACGGCCAGCGGCGCGGCGTCGAAGAGTTCCGCGAGCCGCTCGAGTTCGCCCGAATGCGCCATGTGACCCCCTGTTCGGCATTCACGCTAGCGCACGGCGGTGCGCGAGGTCAGGGGCTTCCGCCGAGGGCGCACACCGGATTCCCGCGCGCGAGCGGTGCAGACGCCCCCGGTAGAATCGGCGCTATGACCAGCGCGCGCGAACAGCTCATCGACCTCATCACGAGCGAGGCCGTCTTCCACGGCGACTTCACCCTGACGAGCGGCAAGAAGGCGACCTATTACATCGACTTGCGCAAGCTGAGCCTCGACCACCGTGCGGCCCCGCTCATCGGCCGGGTCATGCTCGATCTCATCGACGACATCGACGGGGTCGTCGCGGTCGGAGGCCTGACGATGGGCGCCGACCCGATCGCGTCGGCGATCATGCATCAGGGCGTTGCGCAGGGCAAGGTCTACGATTCCTTCGTCGTGCGCAAGGAGCCGAAGGATCACGGGCGCGGTCGTCAGGTGGAGGGCCCCGATCTCGCGGGCAAGCGCGTCGTCGTGGTCGAAGACACGTCCACGACGGGCGGCTCGCCCCTGAAGGCGATCGAGGCGCTGCAGAAGGTGGGGGCCGAGATCGCCGCAGTCGCGGTGGTCGTGGATCGCCAGGCGCCCGCCAAGGAGCGCATCGAGGCGGCGGGCTTCGAGTATCGCTACGCGATCGGACTCGACGACCTGGGGCTCGACCCGCAGTAACGCGGATCCGTGCGCCGCGCCGCCGTGCGCCGCGTTCCGCGAGACCGACGGCCCCCGATCCGTGAGGAGATCGGGGGCCGTCGGTGGTTCTGCGGAACTCAGAGCACCTTCGACAGGAACTGCCGTGTGCGCTCGTGCTTCGGGTTCGTGAAGACCAGCTCGGGGTCTCCCTGCTCGATGATGGCGCCCGCGTCCATCACGATGAGCCGATCCGCCACCTCGCGCGTGAAGCCCATCTCGTGGCTGACGATGATCATCGTCATGCCCGCCTTCGCGAGATCCTGCATCACCTGCAGCACCTCGCCCACCATCTCGGGATCGAGCGCGCTCGTCGGCTCGTCGAACAGCATCAGCGCGGGGCGCATTGCCAGGGCGCGCGCGATCGCCACACGCTGCTGCTGCCCGCCCGAGAGCGAGCGCGGCCGCACGTCGGCCTTGTCGGCGAGCCCGACCCGGTCGAGCAGCTCGCGAGCGTAGGCGACGGCCTCAGCCTTCTTCTCGCCCTTCACCCGCACGGGCGAATGCCAGATATTCTCGAGCACCGTCATGTGCGGGAACAGATTGAAGTGCTGGAAGACGAAGCCGATGTCCGCCCGCTGCGCGGCGAGCGCCTTCGCGGAGATCTCGGAGACCTTGCCGTTCTCGTTCACCCGCTCCCCGATGCGCTGCCCGTCGACGTAGATCTCTCCGCTGTCGATGGGCTCGAGCCGGTTCAGTGTGCGCAGGAAGGTCGTCTTGCCGGCACCGGATGGGCCCACGAGCACGACGACCTCGCCGCGTTCGATCTCGAGTGACACGTCGGTGAGGATGTGCCGATCCCCGAACCACTTGTTCACCTCGACGGTGCGCACGATCGGGCCGTCGGAGACCGATACCGGGGCGGTGTACTCGCTGAGCGCGTTCATGCCGCGACTCCTTCCAGGTCGGCGATCGGGCTCTTCGGGGCGACGCGATCCCGCTTGCTGCGGAAGCCGAAGAGACGCTTCCAGACGGATTCCGCCTTGGGCAGGCCGGCCTTCGCGTTGAGCCAGTTCTCGATGAAGGTCTGGATGACCGTCCACACCGTGGTGAGCAGCAGATAGTACAGCGCGACCACGATGTAGATCTCGAACACCTTGAAGGTGGCCGCACTCATCGAGCTGCCCACCTGGAACATCTCGGCCACGCCGATGATGGAGAGGATCGAGGTGCTCTTCATCAGGCCGTTGAACGAGTTGCCGAGCGGCGGCACCATGACGCGGATCGCCTGAGGCACGATGATCCACCGCATGGAGGCGAGGGGGGTCATGCCGAGCGACAGCGCCGCCTCGGTCTGCCCCTTCTCGATCGACTCGAGGCCGCCGCGCACGATCTCCGAGATGTAGGCGCTCTCGTTGAGCATGAGGGCGACGATGGCGGCCTGCACGGCGCCCTTGATGAGGATGCCGACGGTGACGTCTTCGAGGCGGAGCCCCAGCGTCAGGTCTTCGAATCGGAAGAGGTTCGCGGCGGCGAACCCGGTGTAGATGATGACGAGCTGGACGAGCAGCGGGGTGCCGCGGATGATCCAGATGTACAGGCTTGCGAAGATGCGCAGCGGCACGAACCGACTGCGGCCCATGAGGGCGATGAGGAGGCCGAGGATCAGCGCGAGCGCCATCGCCGCGATCGAGATGACGATGGTGAGCGCGAGCCCGTTGAGGAAGCTCTCACTGGGCGTGAAGAGGCTCTGCCAGAAGTAGTCCCAGTCGAATTTCATGAAGTGTCTTTCCTGTTGCCGATGTCTGCGGCGACCACGGGGCCGCCGCAGACATCGGATTACTCGGGCTGGGTGATGTCGTTGCTCTCGACGCCCCACTCGGCGAGGATGTCGGCGTAGGTGCCGTCCTCGACCATGGCGGCGAACGCCTCGTCGAGTGCGTCGTTCAGCTCGGTGTTCTCCTTCAACGTGGCCGCGCCGATGCGGATCTTGCCGAACGGTTCGCCCACCGCCATCAGATCGCCGTCGGACTGCTGCTCGTAGTAGCTCATGATCTCGGTGGTGTCGATGAAGGCGTCGGCCTGACCGGCGAGCACCTGCTGCAGTGCGCTCGTGGCCTCATCGACGAGCGTGATGGCGAGCGGCTCCTCGCCGTTCGCGACGCACTCGTCCGACTTCTCCTGCGCCGAGGCGGCTCCCGTCGCGCCGGTGATGCCGACGACCTTGGTGCCGCACAGGGAGTCGTCGAACCCGGTGACATCCTTCGGGTTCTCCTTGCTCACCGCGACGGCGGTGCCGGAGTAGAGGTAGGGCACGAAGTTCGCGATCTCCTCGCGCTCGGGCTTGATGTAGAGCGAGCCCATGATGACGTCGCACTGCTTGGCCTGCAATGCCGGGATGAGGCCGGCGAATGCGTACTCGCCGAGCGTGGTGGTGACGCCGAGCTTGTCGGCGAGGGCGTTCGCGATGTCGATCTCGACGCCCTGCAGCTCGTTGTTCTCGTCGTAGTAGATGTTGGGCGCGCTGTCGCCGGTGCACACCGTCAGCGTGCCCTCCGTGATGATCGTCGGCGGCGCGAGCGTCGCTTCTGCGGTGTCCGTGCCGCCCGAGCCGCCCTCGCCGCCGGCGTCGTTCGAGGTGACGGTGCATGCTGCGAGCGACAGCATGAGGCCGGCCGCTGCGGTCAGCGCCAGCGCGGGCGCGAAGCGCCGCTGTGCTTGGGGGAAAGCCACGATGATTTCTCCGTTCGGTGAACCCGGCTCGTGCCGGGAGAAACGTTGCATACTCCTGAAGCTTCGGGTGTATGCTGCGATCAGCAGATGGTCAGACCAACTGTTGAACTGAATGGAACATACATCGGCACCGGGTCCTGCGTCAACGGGCAGGCCGAGCCGAAACGGAACTGAAACACGATCCGGCCCAGCGCGGGGTCGGATAGCATCACGAGGGCGCGAAACCGCATCCCGCGAGCACAATGGAGGCGTAGTGGATTGGAACGACATCAGTCGAGCGACGACGTTGTCGCTGCCTGATCGGCTCTCGGTCGACATCGAGCGGCTCATTCTCGACGGCAAGCTCGAACCGGGGGAGCGCCTGCCGCCGGAGCGCGAGCTCGCCGACCATTTCGGCGTCTCCCGCGTCTCCATACGCGAGGCGCTGCGCGAACTCGAGAACCGCGGTCTCATCGATCGCCGACCGGGGCGCGGCACGATCGTGCTCAGCCCGGGCGAGCGCGCCGGGTTCACCGATGGCGCACTCGACGAACTCGCCGCGCTGCAGCCCGAGCTGCACGACATCATGGAGCTGAGGGCCATCGTCGAGCCGCCGATCGCCCGCATCACCGCCGAGCGCGCGACCGACCGCGACGTCGCGCAGCTGCGCGAGCTCGTGGAGGCCATGGAGATCGACGTCACGAAGGAGCGGTACGCCGAGCTCGACCGCGCCTTCCACCAGGCCATCGCGCAGTACGCGCACAATCCGCTCCTCGAGTTCATCAACGAGCAGATCGCGCAGCGCATCGCGCCCAGCAGGGCGAGTCGATACCAGACGCGCGCCCGCCGCAGGGCCTCGAGCATTGCGCATCGACGAATCTTCGAGGCCATCGCCGCCGGAGACGCGGCCCGCGCCGAAGAAGAAGCGCGCGCCCACGTGCTCGACATCAGCAATCAGATCGCGAACGCCGCGACGACCCAGGAGGAACTCCCCGCATGACGACCGCATCTGCCGCCCGCGGAGCCATCTCGACCTCGCACCACCTCGCCACTGAGGCCGGGGCAGAAGTGCTGCGCGCCGGGGGCAACGCCATCGACGCGGCGCTCGCCGCAGCGGCGACGCTCTGCGTGGTGTACCCGAACAACGTCGCCCTCGGCGGCGACCTCGTCGCCCTCGTGCGCAACCCCGAGGGCGAGGTGCGGTTCTTGAACGCCACCGGAACCGCGCCGGCCGATCAGTCGATCGACGTGCTGCGCGAGCGCTACGGCGATCTGCTGCCGGTGCGGGGGATCGACACGGTGACGGTGCCCGGCGGCATCTGCGGTTGGAACGCGCTGCACGAGTACGGGGCGACGCGCCGCTGGGAGCAGCACCTCGAAGCGGCGACGCGCCACGCCGAAGAGGGGGTGCCGACCGCGCGTTCGGTCGCCGCGGCGATCGTCGAGAACCGTGAGGTGCTCGAACTCGACGCGGGGTGCCACGGGGTGTTCTTCGATCAGGGGCTTCCGCTCGTCGAGGGAGCCCCGTTCGTGCAGCCGGCGCTCGCCGCTTCGCTGAAGCGTCTCGCTGCCGGAGGGTCGGCCGAGTTCTACGAGGGCGAACTCGCGAAGCAGTGGGTCGCCGGGCTGCAGAAGCTCGGATCCCGTATCACGCTCGACGACACCGCCGCCTACGCCGCAGAGTGGGGCGAGCCGCTCGAGGGCGCCTTCCGCGATCACCGAGTGCTGACGGGCCCGCCCAACACCTCGGGGTTCATGCTGCTCCGTGCGCTGCGCGATATCGAGGCGGGCATCGAAGACCCGCTGGGCGCCGGCGCCGGGGATCTCGCCCGATCGTTCCGCGCGAGCAACGCGGTGCGGGCGGCGTCACTCGCCGATCCTCGTTTCGGCGGAGCGACGGGCCGCGAGCTCATCGAGGCCGAAGCGCCCGAGCATCCCCCCGTGCGGGAGGCCAAGCCGAGCGGCGACACCGTCGGTCTCAGTGCGGTCAGCGCCGACGGCTGGGCGATCTCGCTCATCAACTCCGTGTACTTCGGGTTCGGCGCTGCCGTGCTCGAACCCGAAACCGGCATCCTCTTCCAGAACCGGGGCACTTCGTTCTCCCTCGACCCTGCTCACCCGAACGCCTTCGCCCCCGGCAAGCGCCCGCGCCACACGCTCATGCCCGTGCTCGTGCTGCGCGGCGATGAGCTCGCGTGGGTACCGGCGACGATGGGCGGATCGGCGCAGCCGCAGATCCACACCCAACTCCTGGTGCGCTCCCTCGCCGGTGCCGCGCCCGAGGAGGCGACGCACGCGCCCCGGTGGATCGTCGACGAGCCGGGCGCCGACGGCGTCGTGCGCGTGACGATCGAGGAGGATGTGCCCGCCGCGGTGCATGAGGCGATCGCCGAAGCGGGGTTCCCGCTCAAAGTGGTGCCGCCCGCCGACGAGGATCTGGGGCACTCGAACCTGATCCGGCTCGCTGCGGACGGCGTCGACGCCGCGAGCGATCCGCGATCCGACGGCTCAGCGATCGTCGTGTGAACCGCATGCGCACGCCCGCCGCTCAACCCACTCCCTCTGCCCGAGCTTCACTGAGAAAGCAGCCCATGAACCAGACCGTCCGCCCCGGGTTCTTCCCGCTCCTCCTCGTCGGCATCGCCGGCGGCATCCTCTCCGGGCTCTTCGGGATCGGCGGCGGCACCATCATCGTGCCGGCACTCGCGCTGTGGCTCAGCATGCCGCAGAAGCTCTCGGCCGGCACCTCGGTCGCGGCGATCCTGCCCACGGCGATCGTGGGCGCGACGACGTACGGGTTGCAGGGCCACGTCGACTGGATCGCGGGCGCCTGCCTCGCGATCGGCATCGTGCTCGGCGCTCAGCTGGGTGCCGCACTGCTCGCGAAGCTGCCGGTCGGCGCGATTCAGTGGGGATTCATGGTGTTCCTCGCGATCGTGATCGTGAGCCTCTGGTTCGTGGTGCCGCAGCGCGGCGACGAGATCGAGATCAACCCGCTGACGGTGTCGCTGCTCATCGTCACCGGATTCATCACCGGCATCCTGTCGGGGCTGCTGGGAGTCGGGGGCGGCGTCGTCGTCGTACCGGTGCTCATGTTCTTCTTCGGCTCGAGCGACCTCATCGCGAAGGGCACCTCGCTGCTGATGATGATCCCCGGCTCGATCTCGGGCACCATCGGCAACTTCCGCAGGCAGAACGTCGATCTGCGCGCGGCGGCGATCGTCGGTCTCGGTGCGTGCGTCTTCGTGCCGGTCGGCAACCTCTTCGCCGTGCTGGTCGACCCCTTCTGGGGCAACGTGGCGTTCTCGCTGTACCTCGTCTTCATCCTCGTCCAGATGCTGGTGCGCAAGCTCCGAAAGAAGAAGTAGGCGGTGGGCGTGGCGCCGCTCGCCGCCCTCAACCCCAACCTTCTGCGGATCGGGGTCACTTTCGGAGTGTGTCGACGCACTGCACAGCTCCGACACCCTCCGAAAGTGACCCCGCTGCGGAATTCGTCGTGCGGAAAGGGGCGCTGCGCAGGGCGGGCGCCAGCCGGCGGTTCTAATTGTTTCATTTAGGCATAATTGTGCTTGAATGAGGGTATGACCGAAGCCGTTCGCCCCCTGGTGGTTGCCGCGTGGCAGGCCGCCAGCACGCCCTGCGACGTCGACGCGAACCTCGCCGCGCTCGACGACGCCGCCGCCCAGGCCGCCGCGCAGGGGGTGGATCTCCTGATCACGCCCGAAATGTTCATCAGCGGGTACAACATCGGCGACGCTATGGACGGCATCGCCGCGGCGCAGCCGCTGGAACGCGTGCGCAGGATCGCCGAGCGCCACGCGATCGCCATCATCGCGGGCGGGCCCGAGCTGCTCGCCACTCACGAGCCCGACGGCGATCCGAGTGCCCCGGCCCCGGTCGCGAACGCGGCGTGGTTCATCGACGACGCCGGCGACGTGATCGCCCGCCACCGCAAGATCCAGCTCTTCGGCGATCTCGACCGAGAGCTGTTCGTGGCAGGCGAGCTGCCGCTCACCATCGCGGAGTTCCGGGGGCACCGCATCGCGATCCTCATCTGCTTCGACGTCGAATTCCCGGAGACCGTGCGCGCCGCGGCGCTCGCAGGAGCCGACCTCGTCGCCGTGCCGACGGCGCAGATGGAGCCGTACGGCTTCGTGAACGAGCACGTGATCCGCGTGCGCGCCTGGGAGAACTCGGTCTACGTCGCCTACGCCAATCAGCACGGGCCCGATGGTGATCTCGAGTACGTGGGGCGCAGCGTCATCGCGGACCCGTTCGGCGAGCATCTCGCTCAGGCCGACTCCGCGGGTGAATCGATGATCGTCGCGACCGTCGACCAGGCCACCCGTGAGCGGGCGCGGCTGCAGAACCCCTACCTCGACGAGGTGCGCTCGGCGCTGTTCCGCGCCGGCGAGCATTCCTGATCCATCGGGCCACCACGCACCGAAACCTACCGAACGAGGACGTTCCATGGCACATCAGTCAACGCCAACCGAACCCGCCCAGCGCTCGCGCCTGTCGGGCAATCTCGGCACCGGCAGCATCGCCTTCATGGTGATCGCGGCGGCCGCGCCCCTCACCGTGATCGGCGGCAACGCTCCGCTCGCCATCGGCCAGGGAAACGGCGCTGGGGCTCCCGTCGGCTTCCTGATCGCGTCGATCGTACTGCTGCTCTTCGCCGTCGGATTCGTCGCGATGACGCCGTATGTGAAGGAGGCCGGCGCGTTCTTCAGCTACGTCACCGTCGGGCTCGGCAGCCGGCTCGGCATGGGCACCGCGTACGTCGCGCTGATCGCGTACACCGCGATTCAGGCGGGCATCTACGGCTACATGGGCTGGGCCGTCATGGATCTCGTGCGCTACTACGGCGGCCCTGAGATCCACTGGTCGGTCTTCGCGATACTCGCGCTGCTCGTCGTCGGACTGCTCGGATACCGTCACATCGACCTCTCATCGAAGGTGCTCGGAATCGCGCTGCTGCTCGAGATCCTCGTCATGATGATCGTCAATGTAGCCGTGCTCGTGAGCGACGGCCCGGAAGGCCTCGCGCCGCAGTCGTTCGACCCGCAGGTGTTCCTCACGTCGGGCATCGGCGTGGCGATCCTCTTCGCGCTCACCGGCTTCATCGGCTTCGAATCGACCGCGATCTACCGCGACGAAGCGCGCGACCCGAGCCGCACCATTCCGCGCGCCACGTACCTCGCGGTTGCGATCATCGGCGTCTTCTACACCCTCTCGGTGTGGGTGCTGGTCGTCGCAGCGGGAGCGAGCAACGTGACCGAGGTCGCGCAGCAGACGCTCTTCGGATCGAAGAACATGCTGCTCGACACCGCGGGCGATTTCGCCGGCTCGCTCACGCGCAACGTGATGCAGATCCTGCTCGTCACCAGTCTGTTCGCCTGCGTGCTGAGCTTCCACAACATCGTCGCGCGCTACCAGTTCGCGCTCGCGAAGATCGGCTCCATGCCGGCGCCGCTCGGGCGCGTGCACGTCAAGCATCAGAGCCCGGCGCTCTCATCGCTCGTGCAGAGCATCACGGCGCTCGTGATCATCGGAGTGTTCGTCGTGATCGGCCTCGACCCCCTCGTGGAGGTCTTCGGATACATGGCGGGCGTCGCGACGATCGGCATGGTCATGATGATGCTGCTCACGACCATCGCGGTCGTCGTGTTCTTCCTGCGGAACCCGAGCCTGCGGAAGAACGTCTGGACGGGCACGGTGCTGCCGGTCGTCGCGGTCGTCGCACTGGGGCTCGCCGCCTGGCTGGTGCTGTCGAACTTCACCATGGTGACAGGAGGCAGCCTCGCCGTGAGCATCGCGCTCGCGCTGATTCCGCCGGTCGCGCTGATCGCGGGCGTGATCGTGAACCGAAGGGACGGCGGGCGCACCGTCGACATCCAGCTCGATCGGGTGCTCGAGGCCGAGACGCGGAAGTGACGTCGCGCCGGTGACGCCGCACGGGTGACGCCGCACGATCGTCGCCTAAGCTGATGAGATGACCGGTGCGAAGCGGCGCGAGGATGTGCCGGATCGCGCCCGCCCCCTGGAGGCGCCCCGTGTGGCCGCGATCGCGCGTTTGAGCGCCATCGACACCGTGCGTGCGCGTATTACGATGGCGATCGACCTCGGGCTGCTGCTGCCCGACGAGCGACTGCCCGCGACGGAGGAGATGGCCGAATCCTTCGGCGTGAGCACGACGTCGGTGAGTCGCGGGCTCGCGCTGCTGCAGGAGGAAGGCGTCATCGTGCGCAAGGCCGGGCGCTACGGCGGGAGCTACGTGCGCGGGGCGAGCGGGCCCGGCCCGGGGGAGGGGCGAGGCGCGGGGCGAGGCGCAGATGCCCCCGTGCAGTCGTTTCTCGACGACGACTCCCACGTGCACACCCTGATCGACGAGCGGGCCGTGATCGAGGCCGGGTTCGCGGCGCTGGCCGCGCACGAGCGGTCGGCCGGTGCGCTCGCGGAGTTGCGAGAGCTCACCGCGCGCATGGCGCAGACTGAGAGCTGGGCCGAGTTCCGCAACCTCGACCGCGCGTTCCACCGGGTCGTCGTCGAGGCTGCCGGCGCGCCGCGCGCCGTGTCGCTCGCCGCGCGGGTGAACGCCGAGCTCGATCCCTACTTCCTCCCCTACAGTATGGGACTGCTGCGCGACAGCAATCGCGAGCACGCGGAGATCGTCGACGCGCTCGAACGCGAGGACGCGGGGGCCGCAGCTCGGCTCACCGCCGCGCACGTGCAGGGCCTCCACCACTCGATGTACGTCGGGCTGACGAACGCCGGGTGATCCGCCGCTGCCGTCGCCGCCCGGCCGCCCACCCCCACCCTTCTGCGGAGCGGGGTCACTTTCGGAGTGTGTCGCGGTCGTGCGCAGCTGCGACACCCTCCGAAAGTGACCCCGCTGCGGAATGGGCCGGAGCCTGAGGCGGTCGCCGACTACAGCAGGTCGGCGACCGAGCCCAGCACCTCGTCGGGGCGGAAGGGGAAGCGCTCGATCTCGGCGCGATCCGAGATGCCGGTCATCACGAGCACCGTGTGCAGCCCCGCCTCGATGCCCGCGACGACGTCGGTGTCCATGCGATCGCCGATCATGCCGGTGTTGTGCGAGTGCGCGCCGATCTGGTTGAGCGCCGAGCGGAACATCATCGGGTTCGGCTTGCCGATGATGTACGGCTGCTTGCCGGTCGCCTTCGTGATGAGGGCGTTGATCGCCCCCGTCGCCGGGAGCGGACCCTCGTGGCTCGGTCCCGTCGCGTCGGGGTTGGTCGAGATGAACCGGGCCCCCTTGATGATGAGCCGGATCGCCTTCGTGATCGCCTCGAACGAGTAGTTGCGGGTCTCCCCGACGACCACGAAGTCGGGGTCCGTCTCGGTCATGACGTACCCCGCATCGTGCATGGCGGTCAGGATCCCGGCCTCGCCGATCACGAACGCCGAGCCTCCGGGCTGCTGCTGCTTCAGGAACGCCGCGGTGGCGAGCGCGCTCGTCCAGATTCGATTCTCGGGCACCGAGATTCCCGAGGCCGCGAGGCGGGCGCTCAGGTCGCGCGCGGTGAAGATGGAGTTGTTCGTGAGTACGAGATACGGGATCTCGTTCTCCTGCCAGTGCGCGATGAGGTCGGACGCGCCCGGGATCGCGCGGTTCTCGTGCACCAGCACGCCGTCCATGTCGGTGAGCCAGCATTCGATCTCGGCGCGGCGAGGGTGCGGGTCGTTCTGGGTCATGCGTTCAGCGTAGTCCGCACGTGTGAACGCGCGGTTTCGCTTCGTCGCCGACCGAGGCGCCCGTCAACCCCGGCCCGGGGCGGGCGGGCGCCTGGCACACTGGGATCATGCACGAACGAGCCGGAACTCCAGCGCGCCCCGAAGACTTGATCGACCTCGACGAGCTGCTCGCCGCGTACACCGGGATCGTTCCCGACGCGTCAGCGGCTGAGCAGCGCGTGGTCTTCGGCACGTCCGGCCACCGGGGCTCGGCGCTGCACGCGTCGTTCAACGAGGCGCACATCGCCGCCATCAGCGCAGCGATCGCGGAGTACCGCGCGGCGCAGGGCATCACCGGCCCGCTCTACATCGGCGCCGACACGCACGCGCTCTCGGCGCCGGCTCAGCGCACCGCCATCGAGGTGCTGCTCGCGGCGGGCGTACGGGTGCTCGCGGCTGCGGGCGAGGGCGACGCGGCGTTCGTTCCCACGCCCGCACTCAGTCACGCGATCCTGCGCTACAACCGCGGCCGCGACGACACCGACCCGGGCCGCGCCGACGGCATCGTGGTCACCCCGAGCCACAACCCGCCGAGCGACGGCGGCTTCAAGTACAACCCGCCCCACGGAGGGCCCGCGGGCAGCGATGCGACGGGGTGGATCGCCGATCGCGCGAACGAACTGCTCGAATCGGGGGTCGAGATCGCGCGTGCCGATGACGCGGCGGTGCGGGCCGTCGAGCGCTTCGACTTCATGGGCGCGTACGTCGACACCCTGGGCGAGGCGATCGACCTCGACGCGATCCGGGCAGCGAAGGTGCCGCTCGCGGTGCACCCGCTGGGCGGTGCGAGCGTCGCCTACTGGGCGGCGATCCGCGACCGTCTCGGCATCGAGCTCACCGTGCTCGGGCCCGGCGTCGACCCGCGGTGGGGGTTCATGCATCTCGACTGGGACGGCAAGATCCGCATGGACCCCTCGTCGGCGCACGTGATGTCCACGGTCGACGAGCATCGCGGCCCGTTCGCGATCATCGCGGGCAACGACGCCGACGCCGACCGCCACGGCATCGTCACCGCCGACGGCCTGATGAACCCCAACCACTACCTCGCGGTGGCCATCGACTACCTGCTCGCGCATCGCCCGGACTGGTCGCCCGAAGCGGGCATCGGCAAGACGCTCGTCTCGTCGGGAATCATCGATCGCGTCGTCGCTGCGCAGGGGCGCGAGCTGCTCGAGGTGCCGGTCGGATTCAAGTGGTTCGTGCCGGGCCTTGCCGACGGCAGTGTCGTGTTCGGCGGCGAGGAGAGCGCCGGCGCGTCGTTCCTCTGCTTCGACGGCAGCGCCTGGAGCACCGATAAAGACGGCATCCTGCTCGCGCTGCTCGCCGCAGAGATCCAGGCGGTCACCGGGCAGTCGCCCTCGGAGCGCTACCGCGAGCTCACCGCGCGGTTCGGCGAACCGGCGTACGCCCGCGTCGACGCAGCGGCGACGCCCGAGCAGAAGGCGCGGCTCGGCGCCCTGTCGCCCGACGACGTCACCGACACGGAGCTCGCGGGGGATCGCATCACCGCGATCCTCACCGAGGCTCCCGGCAACGGGGCGCCGATCGGGGGACTCAAGGTGCAGACCGAGCACGCATGGTTCGCGGCACGGCCGTCGGGCACCGAGGACGTCATGAAGATCTACGCGGAGTCGTTCCGCGGGGACGAGCATCTCGCCGAGGTGCAGGCCGCGGCGCAGGCCCTCGTCGGGCGCGTACTCGCCGACTGACGCCGGTACGCTAAGAGGCATGTCGCACGCCTCAGCAGCCACCCGTCGGTACTCCTACCTGGGGCCCGCGGGAACGTTCACCGAGGCGGCGCTGCGGCAGGTGCCCGAAGCCGAGGGGCAGGAGTGGAACCCCGTCGACAACCTCGGCGAAGCGCTGAGCGACGTGGTCTCGGGGGCCAGCGATGCGGCGATGATCGCGATCGAGAACTCGATCGACGGCGGTGTCACCGTCGCGCAGGATGCGCTCGCCACGATTCCCGGCCTGCGCATCATCGGCGAGTACCTCGTGCCGGTGCGCTTCGTGCTCGTCGCGAAGCCGGGAACCGCGCTCGCCGACGTGAACGTGGTGTCGGGCCACCCGGTCGCCTACG
Source organism: Leucobacter sp. USCH14 (assembly GCF_037619215.1). Classification (NCBI taxonomy): domain Bacteria; kingdom Bacillati; phylum Actinomycetota; class Actinomycetes; order Micrococcales; family Microbacteriaceae; genus Leucobacter; species Leucobacter sp. USCH14. The sequence continues at coordinate 12,120 of NZ_JAQPZP010000011.1, read as the reverse complement.
CCCAGTGCCGCGCGTGGCTGGACGGGGCCGCGCCCACGCATCGTCACCTCGTCGCGACGTCGAACGTGCAGGCCGCGGCCGACCTCTTCGACCCCGAGAAGGGCATCGACGCCGCGATCGCGCCCCCGGGCATCGAGGCGCACTACGACGTCGAGGTGCTCGCAGAGGGCATCGCCGAGAACCCCGACGCCGTGACCCGCTTCGTGCTCGTGAGCCGCACCGTGCCGGTGGGGGAGCCGACCGGGGCCGACAAGACCTCGCTGATGGTGGAGCTGCCCGAGGATCGGCCGGGCGCGCTGCTCGACCTGCTCGAGCAGTTCGCGGCGCGCGGCGTGAACCTGACGCTGCTGGCGTCTCGCCCGATCGGCGACCGGATGGGGCGATACCGCTTCGTGATCGACGCCGAAGGGCACGTGAAGGACGAGCGGGTCGCCGACGCGCTGCTCGGCGTGAAGCGCTTCAGCCCGAAGGTCGTGTTCCTGGGGTCGTACCCGCGGGCGGATCGCGTTGCGGCGACGATCCGCGACCTGCACGACGACGACACGTTCCGGGATGCGCGCGATTGGCTGCGCGGCGTCATCGAGGGGACCGGCGACGGAGAGGCGTAGTCGGTCTAGGCTCTCGCGCGCCACTCGGGCAGCACGCGCACGATGAGCGATCCGGGATCGACATCGCCGCTCACCGTGAGCGCGTATCCGAAGTCGTCGCCGTCGAGCTGCACCGGTTCGGGCTTCGCCACCGCCAGCGCGTAGCGCTCGGCGCGCAGGTACGAGACGCTGCGCGTATCGCGTTCGAGGTCGATGATCCTGCGCCCCGCGCGCGAGCGCCGCAGCACCCCGTTCTCCCACCCGATCTTGCGCCAGATGCGCAGCCAGGCGAACCGGCCGAGCGGGTGCAGCGCGACGACGTCGAGCTTGCCGTCGTCGAGGCGGGCGTCGGGAATCAGCAGCACGCCCCCGGGCATCAGCCCGCAGTTGCCGATCATCACCGTGTAGACCGAGAGCGGGCGCACGGGCGAGCGGTCGACGGAGTAGTGGATCTGCAGCGGGCGATCGGAGATCATGGTGCGCACCCCGGCGTCGACGTACGCGAGCCACCCGAGCCGCTTCTTGAGCGTCGCCTTCGTGGCCGAGATGGCGCGCGCGTCGAGGCCCATGCCCGCGAGCACGAGGAAGACGTGCTGGCTCTCGGACTCGTCTTCGCGCACGATGCGAACGATGCCGAGGTCGATTGCGCGGTTGCGGCCCGTGAACGCCGCGCGCACGACCTCGTCGAGGCGATTGAGCGGGGCTCCGAGGTTTCTCGCGAGCAGGTTGCCGGTGCCCTGCGGCACGATGGCGACGGGGATCCCGCTGCCCCTGAGCGCCTCGGCCACCGCCCGGATCGTGCCGTCGCCCCCGCTCGCGAGCACGACGTTCGCCCCGTCTTCGACCGCCCGGCGCGCGGCGGCCACCCCGGCGTCATTCGCAGCGGTCTCGTACCAGCGGGACCCGCCCCAGCCGGATGCGCGCTCCTCGTGCGCAACGGCCGCGCGAAGTGCCGGTACGTCGGTCTTGAACGGCTGGTACACGACCGCGGCCCACGGAATGTGATGCGAGCGGGTACCTGGCATGGCTCCAGGGTACTGCCGGGCAGCCGTTCTCACGCTGGGCGCGGGTAAGCTGGAGCGCGTGATCGATCCAGTCCTCCTCCGCAACGATCCCGAAGCCGTGAAGCGCTCGCAGCGCGCCAGAGGAAACGACGAGGCGGTGGTCGACGAGGCGCTCGCCGCAGATGCGAATCGTCGCGCAGCCCTCGGCGAGTTCGAGTCGTTGCGTGCCGAGCAGAACGAGTTCGGCAAGCAGGTGAAGGCGGCCTCGAAGGAGGAGAAGCCGGAGCTGATCAAGCGGGCGCAGCAGCTCGCCGCCTCGGTCAAGGCGGCGGATGCCCGCGCGAAGGAGGCCGAGGCCGAGTTCGACGCCGTCTCGCAGCGCATCGAGAACCTGGTCATCGAGGGCGTGCCGTCGGGCGGCGAGGAGAACTTCGTCACCCTGCGCGAGGTCGGCGAGCAGCCCACCTTCGACTTCGAGCCCCGCGACCACCTCGAACTGGGCGAGATGCTGGGCGCGATCGACATGGAGCGCGGTGCCAAGGTGTCGGGAGCGCGCTTCTACTTCCTGCGCGGCGTGGGTGCGCGGCTCGAACTGGCGCTCATGAACATGGCGCTCGACCGGGCGCTGCAGCACGGCTTCACCCCGCTCATCACGCCCACGCTCGTGAAGCCCGAGATCATGCAGGGCACCGGCTTCCTGGGCGAGCACGCCGACGAGGTCTACCACCTTCCGGCGCAGGATCTCTTCCTCACCGGCACCAGCGAGGTCGCCCTCGCGGGGTACCACGCCGACGAGATCATCGACGTCTCGGGCGGGCCGATCCGCTACGCCGGATGGTCGACGTGCTACCGCAGCGAGGCCGGCTCGCACGGCAAGGACACGCGCGGCATCCTGCGCGTGCACCAGTTCAACAAGCTCGAGATGTTCGTCTACGCCGACCCGGCCGAGGCCGAGGCCGAGCACGATCGCCTCGTCGGGTGGCAGGAGGAGATCCTCCAGGCACTCGGGCTGCACTACCGCGTCATCGATGTCGCGGCCGGCGATCTGGGGTCGAGCGCCGCGCGCAAGTTCGACATCGAGGCGTGGGTGCCGACGCAGGATGCGTACCGCGAGCTCACCTCGACGAGCAACTGCACGACCTACCAGTCGCGACGGTTGTCGACGCGCTACCGCACGGAGAGCGGCAAGACGGCGGCTGTCGCGACGCTGAACGGCACCCTCGCCACGACGCGGTGGATCGTCGCGATCCTCGAAACGCACCAGCAGGCGGACGGCAGTGTGATCGTGCCCGAGGCGCTGCGCCCGTACCTCGGCGGCCTCGACGTGCTCACGCCGATCGCGGAGGCCTGAGCCGATGACCGCCGCGCCCCGCATCCCCGCCGCCGAACGTCACCTCATCGCGCTCGACATCGACGGGACCGTGCTGAACCACGGGTTCGGCGCCGGGGCGGGGGACGACGCGGGCGGCGGACACATCGACGCCGACCTGGCCGATGCGATCCTCACCCTGCACGAGATGGGGCACGAGGTCGTCATCGCGACCGGGCGTTCGGTCGATGCAACGCTCCCCATCGTCGAGCGGCTCCGGATCCGCCCGGAGTGGGTCGTCTCGGCCAACGGCGCGGTGACGCTGCGTCGCGACCCGCTCGCGAACCGCGCGTACCGACGGGAGTTCGTCGAGGCGTTCGACCCGAGCGACGCGCTGCAGAAGATCCGCACCCAGCTCGTGACGGCGCGCTTCGCGGTCGAGCTGGCCGATGGCGGGTTCCTCTACACCGATGACATCCCCACGGGCACGCTGCCGTCGCGCCAGCGCCGCGTGCCGTTCGAGCAGCTGCTCGGCGTGCAGGCGTCGCGCGTCGTGGTCGTGTCGCCCGATCACCGTCTCGAGGAGTTCCTCGACGTGGTCGAAACGCTGGGGCTCACGCACGTGTCGTACGCGGTCGGCAGCACGTCATGGCTCGATATCGCCCCGCACGGCGTGACCAAGGCGAGCGCGCTCGAGGTCGTCGCGTCGCACCTGGGCATCGACGGATCGCGCGTCTTCGCCGCCGGTGATGGGCGCAACGACATCGAGATGCTGCAGTGGGCGGCGAAGCGCGGCGACGCGGTCGCGATGGGGCAGGCCGTCGACGACGTGCGGGCCGTGGCCACCCGCGTGACGGGCACGATCGACGAGGTGGGCCTGCTCGCCGCGCTACGCGACCGCTTCCCGGTGCTGGGGTAGCGGGTCTGAGCGCGGATCCCGGCCGTCCGAGCGCCTGCGCCCCGTTTGCTAAGCTCGTTCGCGGAGGGTTGTCCGAGCGGCCGAAGGAACTTGTCTTGAAAACAAGCAGGCGGTAACCCCGTCTCAGGGGTTCAAATCCCCTACCCTCCGCGGAAACCCCAGATCAGAGGCCGAAAGCCCTGAACCTGTCTAGACCCAGGTTCGGGGCTTTCATTCTGCCTCTCACAAAATCAATCACAACCCGAGGAATGCAGCGTCTAGACCTTGCCCGCTGCCGCCTCCGGTACATCTGACTCTCACGCCGAACGCTTCCCCACCTTCGCCGCTACCGCCGCGATGCCGCTTGCTCCACCTTCAGGCAGGTACGCGCCCAAGAAGGTCTCGACGGTATGGCCGAGCCAGGCCGCGGCATCGGTCGGTGCCACCCCCGCCGCGATGAACAAAAACGCGTTCGTGTGGCGGAGCGAGTGGAGGTGGATCTTCGGCACAGACGCGGATGCGCAGAGCTGCCGGAACCTGGGTCTGATGCACGTTTAGGTGGCAGTTGGGTTAGGCAGCGAGTGCGACCTGATTGTTCATGATGGTCTCGTACTCGAGCGGCGTCAAACGTCCCAACCGTCCCGTCTTCGGCTAAGCTTCAACCGTGGTTGAACCCTCTGCGATCGTGCCGACGAAGGTCTCCGTGCAGCCCGATGTTCGCGTTCTCGGGGCCCGCGAACATAATCTGCAGGATGTCAGTCTCTCGGTACCGCGCGATGCAACGGTCGTGTTCACCGGGGTGTCTGGATCGGGAAAGTCCTCGCTGGCGTTCGGGACGCTGTACGCCGAGTCGCAACGACGCTATTTAGAGTCGGTGGCACCGTACGCCCGCCGTCTGATCGATCAGGCGGGAGTGCCCGATGTCGACTCGATCACGGGGATGCCGCCTGCGGTTGCGCTACAGCAGCAGCGCGGTGCCGGCAACGCACGATCGACCGTGGGCAGCATCACCACGTTGTCGAGCTTGATACGAATGCTGTACTCGAGAGCCGGGGACTACCCGGATGGGCAGCCGATGTTGTATTCGGATGACTTCTCCGCGAACACGGTCCAAGGAGCCTGCTCGGAGTGCCACGGCATCGGCCGCGTGTACACGGTGAACGAGCAGCAGATGGTCCCGGACCCATCGCTCACCATCCGCGAACGCGCCATCGCTTCCTGGCCGACCGCGTGGCACGGCCATCAGCTGCGCGACGTACTGGTTGCTCTCGGTTACGACGTCGATGTGCCGTGGCAGGACCTGCCGCGAAAGGACCGTGACTGGATCCTGTACACCGATGAGACCCCGTTCGTTCCGGTCCACTCCCGGCTCACCCTCTCCGAGTCCAAAGCTGCGATCGAAGCAGGTGCGGAGCCGAGCTACTCGGGCACGTTCGTCGGGGCTCGTCGGTACATTCTGGACACGTTCGCGAACACAAAGAGCGCATCGATGAAGCGGCGCGTCGCGCAGTTCCTCACCGCTGCGATCTGCCCGGTCTGTCATGGTAAACGGCTGAAGCCCGAGGCGCTGTCTGTAACGTTCGAAGGATTCGACATCGCCGAATTCTCCCAACTGCCGCTTCGGGAACTTGTCACGACGCTCTCGGGTGTCATCGCACGCATAGAGCGGGAGGCCGCTTCTTCTGGGGCGGTCTCTACACGAGCCGCATGGGAAGATCGAATCGCTGGTGGCGAGTCCCCGCAGGCCTCCGCGTCGGATGTGCGACCCACAGTGCGTCCCGCGCCAGAGAAGCGTGCCGCTGCGGTCCAGCTCGCTTCAGGGGTGCTGCAGCGGCTTCGTCCACTGGTCGATTTGGGGCTGGGCTACCTTTCATTGAGTCGGACGACGCCGACGCTGTCTGGTGGTGAGCTACAGCGTTTACGGCTCGCGACGCAACTCAGCTCTGATCTGTTCGGGGTGGTCTACGTCCTCGACGAACCATCGGCGGGGCTGCATCCGCAGGATGTGGCGGCGCTCCTCGGGATCCTGGATGGGCTCAAGGGGCGAGGGAACAGCCTGTTCATTGTCGAACACTCCGTGGCTGTGATGCGGCACGCGGACTGGCTGGTCGACATCGGCCCCGGTGCCGGTGAACACGGCGGCCGAGTGCTCTACAGCGGCCCGCCCGACGGGCTCGCCGATATCACGGAGTCGGTGACACGCGGATACCTGTTCGGCGGCCGCGGTCTACCTCTTCGCACACCCCGTGAGGCACGCAGTTGGCTGCGCCTGGAGAACGTGACGCGGAACAACCTGCACGACCTCACGGTCGATATCCCGTTGGGTGTCTTCACCGCGGTTACGGGCGTGTCCGGGTCCGGCAAGTCGAGTCTGGTCAGCCAGGCGCTTCCGTCGCTGCTTGGCGATCGCCTTGGCCGGGCCGTCCCGGCCGATGACGAGCCGGTCAGCGACGAGTCACTCCTCGCGCATGCGCCGGAACGTCTTGATGGACGGATTGCCGGGCCCGTCACCGGTGTACGGCGGCTGGTAGTCATTGACCAGCGGCCCATCGGCCGGACGCCGCGGTCGAACGTCGCCACCTACACCGGGCTGTTCGACCATGTCCGTCGTCGATTCGCAGATACCCCGGAAGCTCGTTCCCTCGGGTACAAGCCCGGCCGATTCTCCTTCAATGTCGCCGGCGGGCGCTGCCAGACCTGCGAGGGCGAGGGATCGGTGATGGTCGAGCTCCTCTTCCTGCCTTCCGTGTACACCGAATGCCCCGACTGCCACGGCACCCGATACAAGGCGTCAACGCTCGAGATCACGTGGCGGGGGCGCACGATCGCTGACGTGTTGTCGATGAGCGTCGAGGAGGCGAACCTGTTCTTCGTGGGCGATGAGGAGATCACGCGATCGCTGGCCGCTTTGTCGGACGTTGGACTCGATTACCTCCGACTGGGTCAACCGGCAACGGAACTCTCGGGGGGTGAGGCCCAGCGAGTCAAGCTGGCGACCGAGTTGCAGCGTGCGCAGCGTGGGGACACGCTGTACGTATTGGACGAGCCAACGTCCGGGCTTCACTGCGCCGACACGGATCGTCTGATCGTGCATCTGCAGACGCTGGTCGATGCGGGCAACACGGTCGTCGCCGCGGAGCTGGACATGCGCGTTGTCGCGGTGGCCGATCACGTGATCGATCTTGGACCCGGCGCGGGCGACGCCGGCGGGACGGTGGTTGCAGCTGGTACGCCCGCCTACGTCGCGGAAGAGGGCGTCGGTGCTTCCGCGGGCTACCTTGCCGCCGCACTGCAGGCAGCCGCCAACGTGACCCCATCGTGACGAGTGTGTGGTCTCAGGCGGGGAGCTTAGAGGCCAGGACGTCCAACTTCTCGATCGTGGGTTCGCTGAACAGTTTGCCGGCCAGAATCGCGGGTCACCCCCCCCGCGATTGGGAGACACGCCCTAGCTCTGGGCCTCGCCGAGGCGCGCTTCGGGCGTGAGCTCGGCGCGGAGACCGCCGCCGGTCGCAGCCCGGGCAAGAGCGCGACCCAGCGCAGGTGCCTGCTTGAACAAATTGTGGCCGGCCACAAAAAGGACAGAGCCCGCCTCCCACACGGCCACGCCGTCCTCACTCCACGGGAGGTCGGTCACCCAGCAGTGAAGGAAGTCGCGCGGCTCTGGGTGGAGACCGGGCAGGGCCCGTGTCACGTATTCGCGTGCGCGTTCGTCCAGCGATCGAATCGCCGCCGGGTCGATGAAAGTTCCGTCGTCGCGGACGCCGACGGTGTCGCTGAGTCCGACCGAATAGTTGCTGTTGCCCGGTAGCGGCGTCGCGTAGACGCCGACTTCGCCGAAGACGCCGCTGCTGTCCTGCAGGCACGCGACTCGTGCCGGGGCGGCGGCTTTCACATCGAAGGTCAGCCTGACGTGCGCGGCAAGGCGAACCGGCAGCGACAGGCCGACGCTGCGTGCCAGGCGGGCGGTTTCGCGGCCGGCGCACACGACCACCTTGGAGTAGACAGCCCGGTCGGTGACGCTGCGCACCTCGACCGTCCCGTCGGCGCGGGGATCGATGGAGATGACCTCACCGGTGGTGACCGCATCTGCGAGGGCACCCGTGAGTGCCGTGATCGCGGCGCGGGTGCGGATCGCGCCGCCCGACTCGTCGAGCACCGCTGGCCCCGAGTACCCAGCGAGCAGCGGCATCCGCTGGGCGACCTCGGCCGCGTCGATCTCGTGCGCTTCCACGCCGCCGACATGGTCGAGCACCCGCAGCCGCGCCAGGGCGCTGTCTCCGATCGCCAGGACACCGTCTGATGAGATCAGCTCGACGTCGAAGTGTTCGGCCCACTCATCCCATACGCCGCGGCTTTCGCGCGCGAAAGCGACGAGTCGCGGGTCGTCGTGGGCATGCCGGAAGATCCGCGCCTCGCCTGCGGACTGACCCGTTCCGGGCAGACCAGCCTCGTACAAGCGCACCGGTACGCCCTGCTCCCGCAGCGCGTACGCCGTCGACAGACCGACGATCCCGCCCCCGATCACTGCTACCTCGGGTGAACGCGTCGTGGCAACGCCGTGGTCAGTTCCTGTCATCGCGGTTCCCCGATAAGTTGGTGATTAGCGATAGGCCGCAAGAGAAGGGGCCGCTGCCACGACGTCAGCGGGCTGTGTAAGCCCGAAGTCACCGCGCGCAGCGAACCCCTCCTTTCTGGGCCAGTACTCCCGGTCTGTGGTGTCAGGCGGGGAGTTTGGAGCCCAGGACGTCGAGCTTCTCGATCGTCGGTTCGCTGAACAGTTTGCCGGTCTGCTCGCCGAGAGCGGCAGCGACTGCGCCGGACAGGTGCGCGTCGCGGCCGGCGTCATCGGGGAACACATCGAAGATCCCGAATGAGGACGGGCCTAGACGGATCGCGAACCACGCGACGGTGGCCGGTTCCTCCTCGACGAGCCCTCGTCCGATGCCGAGGAATTCCTGGACCTCGTCTTCCTTACCGGGCAGGGCCTCCAACCTGACCAGCAGTCCCTTTGTCACGCTCATGACGTCACCTCTTCCTGGTTCGAATTACTCGCAAATTTCGCTACGATCGTCTCGCAGAACGTATGCAGGTCGTCGGGTGAGCGGCTGGTGATTAGGTTCCTGTCGACCACGACGTCCTGGTCGACGACGTCCGCACCCGCGTTGCGCAGGTCCGTGCGGATGCTCGGGAAGGACGTCAAGGTGCGACCTTCGACCACGCCAGCCTCGATCAACGTCCAAGGCCCGTGACAGATCGCCGCCACGGTCTTGCCACTCTCGACGAAGTCGCGGACGAAGGAAACGGCGTCCTTGTCGACCCGGAGCTGGTCAGGGTTCACCGTGCCGCCGGGAAGCAGCAGGGCGTCGTAGTCGCCCACCGAGGCGTCGGCGACCAACCCGTCAACGGTGAACGTGCCTGCTGCATCCAGGTCGTTCTCACGGGCCTGAATCTCACCGTCATGGATCGAGAGGACCTCGGTCTGTGCACCAGCCTGCTCCAGTGCCTCGCGAGGCTTTTCGAGTTCGACTCGCTCGACCCCGTCGGCGGCGAGGATGGCGATTCTCTTGCCCTGTAGCGTCTCGGTCATATCAGTTCGCCTTCTTCTCGGTCGACATGCCGGGCTTGATGAGGACCTTGGTCCAACCCTTGGACCGGGCGTCGAAGTTCTTGTAGGCATCGGCAGCCTGGTCCAGCGAGATCTCGTGGGAGACGATCCACGAAGGGGTCGCCTTGCCGGCGGCGATCAAATCCCGCAGCTGGCGGTTGTACCGCTTGACCGGGGCCTGACCGCTCCCCATGGTCTGACCCTTGAACCAATGCGTTCCGAAGTCGATGGCCGCCTTTCCCTGCTTGGCGAGGTCATCCTTGGCTCCGGGGTCTTGGGGGACGAACACGCCAACGGTGCCGATTCCTCCGGTGAAACGCACCGCGTTGATGAGCATGTTCATAGTAGCGGCCGTGTCCTCGTTGCCTTGGGGATCGTGGGCCTGGTAACCCACGCATTCGCAGCCACGGTCAGCTCCGAGTCCCATCGTCTCGTCGAGAACGGCTTGCACGGGGTCGACCTTGGAATCGTCGATGGCGATCGCGCCGATCTGCTCGGCCAGCGCGAGCCGGTCAGGGTGGCGGTCGACCACCATCACCTTCGCTGCGCCCTTGATGATCGCGGACAGGGCGGCCATCAATCCGACCGGACCCGCCCCAGCGATCACAACGCTATCGCCCGGGATCACGCCGGCCATCTCGGTGGCGTGGTAGCCGGTGGGGAAGATGTCAGAGAGCATGACGTAGTCGTTCTCTCTCTCCTCCGCATCCTCGCCCAGGCGCAGCGCGTTGTGATCACCGAAAGGCACACGGAGCAGTTCCGCTTGGCCACCGCCATAGGGACCCATGTCGGCGAACCCATAGGCCGCACCGGCGAATGATGGTTCGGGCTGGGTGGTGAGACAGTAGTTGGTCAGGCCGCGTTCGCAGTTCTTACAGAACCCGCACGAGATGTTGAACGGCAGCACAACCCGGTCTCCGACCGTAACCTTCTCCACGCCACTGCCAACCTCGACGACCTCCCCCATGTTCTCGTGACCGAACGTCCGACCTACCTCGAAGGAAGTCCGCCCCTCGTACATGTGGAGGTCCGAGCCGCAGATGTTCGTCGTCGTTACCCTGACCAGGACATCGGTGGGTCGCTCGATCTTCGCGTCCGGGACATCTTTCGTGCTGACCTGACGGGGTCCCTCGTACACCACTGCTTTCATGTCTGCTCCGATCCGCTAGTGTTGCTCGATAGTCCTTCTAGGGGGCGCTAACGATGTCGGTCCCTCCGGGATACACACAACGCTCCTAGAGGCCACATGTCAAGGAGGTTTACCTGACGATCGCCCGACTCCTTGTCGTTGAAACGCCCACCGAAACCAGGTTCTAAAGCACGTTTGAACCGCTATGGGTGTGATGGAGACTCGCTTTATTTGATTCCCAGCCGCCGATCGGCGGCTGTTTGGCCAGCATAGAACGCTCCATCGAACTCGACTGGTGGGACGCCGCCGAGGTAGCCATGGAGGCGTTGCGTGTTGTGCCAGTGCACCCAGCCGAGGGTCGCCAGTTCGAGATCTTCGACTGTTCGCCAGGGTCCGGATCTGCCGGGCCCGCGGACCAGTTCGGTCTTGTAGTAGCCGTTCACCGTCTCGGCCAGGGCGTTGTCATACGAATCCCCGACGGTTCCAATCGATGGTGTCGCGCTGCGCGGCGTTCCCGTAGCGGATCGACGTGAATTGAGCCCCTGCGTTGCTGTGACATCGCAAACCCTCGTGATGGCGGCCTCTCGACTAGCGGGCCATCTCAATCGCGTCGAGGACCATCTCAGCACGCATATGTGACGCGCACCGACACCCCATGATCATCCGGCTGAACGCGTCGATGATGAAGCAGACGTATGCGACCCCGGCCCAGGTCGGCACGAACGTCAGGTCGGTGACACAGAGCCGGTTCGGCGCGACCGCGGTGAACTCCCGCTTCACCGGGTCAGGATGCCGCGCCGAGGTCGGATCGGGCCGTGTGGTCTTCACCCGCTTCGACCGAATCGCCCCCTCGATACCTACCGCCCGCATAAACCGGCCCGTCTGGTCCCGACCGATCTCGCTCCCGGCGCGCCGAGCCGCCTTCCAGAGCTTCCGGACCCCATAGACGCGGTAATTGTCTTCCCGGACTTCGACAAGCTCAGGGATCAGGACAGCGTCGCTGATCGCCCGCGCTGACGGAGCACGATCTTTCGCGGCGTAATACGTGCTCGGAGCTACGCGCAACAGGCTGCAGATGGGCTCGACTCCGAGCGGGCGACCCTCGATGACGTCGTTCTTGTTCGCGTCGATGAACGCGACTACTTCCGACGTTGGCGGTCGAGCTCCGCCCCGAAGAAAGACGCCGCTCTCTTCAAGATCTCGTTGGCTCGCCGCAACTTACGAACCTCTTGCTCCAGCTCTCGCACCCGACAGGCCCCCGCCGTCACCCCGGCAACGTGACCGTCATCAACATCCGCTTGCTTGAGCCAACTCCGGACGGACTCGAGCCCGTAACCGAGCTGCGTCGCCACGCGCCGCACCGTCCCGTGCTCGGTTCCGAGCTCCGCGCGCAACGTCCTGATCATCCGCACCGCAGACGCCTTCTCCTCCGGCGAATACCTACGCCCCGTCGACCCACCAGATCCCTGCTTCGACACCATGACTCCATCCTCGTTTCCAAGCTCAAGAGCTGAAGCGCTCTGGGTTTGTTGGAGACTCCTGACCTTGGAAACGAGGATGGAGTTATGCCGAAAGAGCAGACATCAGG